>NZ_JBEXPH010000048.1:0-48535 GCF_040611955.1 Streptomyces sp. NPDC006510
CCCTTGTACGACGGCGGCGCGCTGTCCACGGACGACCCCTCCCAGCATGACCAACCCGAAGATCATCCCACCCGGTCAGTCAACGTGACAGTGCCCGCCGAAGCGGTCAAGCGGCTGCACGCGGCCGGTGCCGTGATCATGGGCAAGAGCAACATGCCTCCGGGCAACCAGGACGTCCAGGCCGACAACCCTGTGTTCGGCCCCTCATCGAACCCGTGGGACACCACCCGCACCTCGGGCGGATCCGCCGGAGGCGGCGCCGTCGCCACCGCCGCGGGCCTCACCACGTTCGACTTCGGCTCGGAGATCGGTGGATCGACCAGGATCCCGTCCCACTTCAACGGCCTGTACGGTCACAAGTCGACCTGGCGGTCGATACCGCTCATCGGGCATGTGCCATACGGCCCGGGCGCCGGACGATGGACGGAAGCCGACATGGCCTGCGGCGGCGCACAGGTCCGAGAGCAGGGCGGGTCCGGCGTCGCCCCGCGGGTGCCCTACTGGGACCAGGCCAAGTGCTTGCCAGTCGGCAAAGCACACACTCCCTCGATCCGTCCCGGACTGGCCGGACGCCTGTTGAACTGCCGTCGCCAACGTCTCCGGAGGGCCGGCAACGACCATCCCCGTGCGCAAGGGCAGAAGCGGACTGCCCATCGGTCTGCAGGCCATGGGCCCGAGCGGAGGCGATCTCACCACCATCGAATTCGCCGCACTGCTCGGCCGGGAAGTAGACGGCTTCGTACCGCCTCCGGCCCTCGTCCAGATCTGACCGCCCAACCCAGGCAACCAGGAAAACGACGCACACCACCCGACCCGCAACGTGTCACGGCTGCCGATTCCGCCTGCCAGTTCTCCAGAGCACACCGCGACCTCCTCAGCGACGACCGCATCGCATCGCGCACGACGTCTTCGGCGCCGCAGCAAACCAGATCGCAACCCAGCCAAGGTCGCGGCCAGGTCGTAGATCTCGTACAGGGCGATCCTGCCGGGCGCTCCTGTTCGGGAAGTCTCGGAGGCCCTCGCAGGCTCAAAGGGCGCGAAGCCGATCCGAGCCCCAGCGGGCCCTGTTGCCGCCGCGGCGAGCACCCCTCTACATGTTGATCATGTGGCCGGCGAGGCCGTGGACGGCTTCCTTGACCGCTTCGCCGAGGGTGGGGTGGGCGTGGACGTTGCGGGCGACCTCGTGGACCGTGAGGTCCCACTGCTGGGCCAGGGTCAGCTCGGGGAGGAGTTCGGTGACGTCGGGTCCGATGAGGTGACCGCCGAGGAGCTCGCCGTACTTGGCGTCGCTGATCAGCTTCACGAACCCGCTTGCGTCGCCCAGGCCATGGGCCTTGGCGTTCGCGGTGAACGGGAACTTGGCGACCTGGACGTCGAAGCCCTTCTCCCGTGCCTGCGCCTCGGTGTAACCGAAGCTGGCGATCTGCGGCTGGCAGAAGGTGGATCGCGGGATCATCACGTAGTCCAGCTCCATGGTCTCCGCGTCCGCGATCGTCTCGGCCGCGACCACGCCCATGGCCTCGGCGGCGTGCGCGAGCATCAGCTTCGCGGTGACGTCGCCAATGGCGTAGATGTGCGGAACCGAGGTGCGGCAACGGCCGTCGACATCGATCGCGCCGCGCTCGGTGACCCGCACGCCGGTGTTCTCCAGGCCGTAGCCGGTGACGTTCGGCGCGAAGCCGATCGCCTGCAGGACCTTGTCGGTCTCGAGGACCTGCTGGGCGCCGTCCTTGCCGGTGACGGTGACGCGGACCTGCGGACCGGACTCGTCGATCGACTCGACGCGGGTCGAGGTGAGGACGTCGATGCCCAACTTCCGGTACTGCTTGGCCAGTTCGGCGGAGACCTCGGCGTCCTCCAGCGGGGCGATCCGGTCCAGGAACTCGACGATCGTGACCTTCACGCCGTAGTTGTGCAGTACGTACGCGAACTCGACACCGATGGCCCCGGCGCCCGCGATCACGATCGACCGCGGCAGGTCCTCGGCGAGGATCTGCTCCTCGAACGTCACCACGCGCGCCGTACGGCGGGTGCCGGGCAGCAGCTTGGGGCTCGCCCCGGCGGCGATGATGCAGTGATCGAAGCCGATGGTGCGGGTGTTGCCGTCGTAGTCGGCCACCTGGAGCGTGTGCGGGTCGAGGAAGGCGCCGCGACCGCTGATTTCCGTGATCTTGTTCTTCTTCATCAGGTAGTGGACGCCCTTGACCCGGCCGTCCGCGACCCGGCGGCTGCGGCGGAAGGCCTCCCCGTAGTCGAAGGAGACCTCCCCCTCGACCTTGATGCCGAACGTCTTCGCCTCGCGGGTGAAGATGTGTGCGAGCTCGGCGTTGCGCAGCAGGGCCTTGGTGGGGATACAGCCCACGTTCAGGCAGACGCCGCCCCAGTACTTCTCCTCGACGACGGCGACACGTTTGCCCAGTTGGGCGGCCCGGATGGCGGCTACGTATCCGCCGGGGCCCGCGCCGAGTACGACGACGTCGAAGCGCTCACCCTGCTCGTCCATGGACTGCTTCCTTTCCGCTGGGGCGGCCCACCCCCTTCGCGAGGGGGCACACTCACTCCCGATCGAACGATCTGTTCATCAACACGCCGGCGGCGGCATCGGCCGGCTCCCGTAGCGGGGAAACGGTGGAGGCGACCGTGTGGTCCACCATCTCGAACGGCGGCTTCCCGGCGTCAGCTTCAGCGTCACGCAGCGGTGATCTATGCCCGGCCAGCTGTTGTCGTGCGCCCTGCCACACGGGGGCGTTGACTGTCAGGCGGCCTCCCTCAGCTGCGGGGAGGAGTCCTCCACCCGCAACACATAGGCCGCAGCGCCGGCGTAGGAAGCCTCGACGACAAGAACGGCGATCAGCAGCGGATGGGGCCACCCATCCGCCACGATGCTGACCAGGCGCCCCACAGCCAGGCCGCTCATGAAGGTGAACAACGTGATGAGCGAAGTCCTGGTGTACCGCGTATTGGAGGCTCCCAGGCAGAACAGGATCGCCACGGCTACGAACAGTGACCCGGAACCGCTCCTGAAAATGTTCGCCTCCGATGGCGACTGGATGTCGACCCCGTAGATGTCGAGCAGGAGGTGGGGAGCCAGGAGATAGATCAACCCGATCACGGCGATCCCGAGGCCCGCGGAACCAAGAACCGGCTTCTTCAGACTCATCTTTCTGATACCTCCGGTGTGGGAGCTCATCGAAGAAGCTCCAGAACATGCGGTACGAACTGCTCGTGGTGTTGGAAGACGCCGCCAGGGCCGGCATCGGGGTAGATCCGAAGTGAGGCGTTCTGCAGGCGATGCGCGAGGTCGAACGATGCTCGTGTTGGATGCATGCGGTCGTCCTCGCCGTCTGCAGCCGTTCGCGACCAGAACGGGATGCCGGATCAGGGAGAGGTCCATCGGTGCTTGATTTCCCCAGCGAAGAATCGCCTTGAGCTGGGCAGCGACCCTCTCGGTGAGGTATCGGATGCGGCCTGTCCTGGCGGGATCCCGGAAGATCACCGGAACGGGCGATCATGCCCCACGACCGCAGCCTGGCGCCACAACAGTGTGGTCGGCCGCAAGATCCGTCAGCACCGGCCGCCAGCAGTCGGAGGTCTGCGGCCAGCCGTGGAGCAGCACGAGCAGGGGGCCGGATCCCGCCCGGACGTAGTGCAGGCGGACCCCGTCCACCTGCGCCACTCCGGTCGTCACTGTCGGCTGTCCCATCAATGCGCCTCCTCGGCACGGCTAACCGTCTTAGACGGTTAAGCTAACGTGCAGAATGGAGGAGTGGCAACGGACGACATGTGGATCTGGGACGGCGGGCGGGTCTGCCTGGACTTCACCAACACCCTCCGCTACCGGTGTCGGACCGCGCCGGAGGAGACTCTCCGGAACCCGGACGACCTGGTCCTCTGGCTTCAGCAGGCCGGCCTGCTCACACCGGGCTCCCACGACAGCGCCGATGCCGCCGTCCTGGCGTCGGGTCGACGACTGCGCGAGACGGTCGACCGGGCCGTACTCGCCGTCGCCGACGACCGGCTGCCCTTGTCCGGCGACATCACCGTGCTCAACCGATCAGCAGCGGAGGCTCCTCGACCCGCCTTGCAGATCGCCGTCACGGACCGGCGCCTGGAGCCCGCCGGAACCGCGAGCATCGCCGCCGACGCCGCGGCCGCGCTGGCGCTGATCGCCCAGGACGCCGTCGATCTGCTTCTGTCCTCCGAGATCCGGCGGGTACGTGTCTGCGGCGCGGACGAATGCGCCCTGCGCTTCGTGGACCGCTCCCCCGCCCGCAACCGCCGCTGGTGCTCCATGTCCCGCTGCGGCAACCGCACGAAGGTCCGCCTCCACCAGGCCCGGGCCAGACGGAGTGAGGACACCCCGGCAGACTGAGCCCATCACGAACTCCTGGCACCACCGCGCTCAGTTCACTCGGCGGGCCTGAGGCGGAAGGCGGGGCCGGGGATGCTCTCGATGTCTTCCGGCCGCACGGCGTGGCCCCGGTCGCAGCGGATCTGGGCGTCGACGTGCGCGCCGCAGCCACGGTGCCTGGAGAGCATGGCCGGGCCCTCCGGGTCGGCGCGGTAGCGGTCGCCCCACTGCAGGAGCCCCATCACGGCCGGGACCAGATCCACACCCTTGCGCGTGATCACGTACTTCGGCCGGCTGCGCGAGCCAGGCTCCTTGTAGGTCTCGGTGGCCAGGATCCCTTCCTCCACGAGCATCCGAAGCCGCGCCGCGAGGAGGTTGCGAGGACAGCCGAGGACGCGTTCGAACTCACTGAAACGGGACGAGCCGTAATAGACCTCGCGCAGGATCAGGATCGTCCACTTCTCGCCCACGACCTCAAGGGTCCGGGCGATCGAGCAGTTCGACGCGTCCCGGTCGAGACGGGGGTCCACGCCGGCGTCCTGCAAAGCTTCGGTCGTTGCATCCATGGGGATGATTCTAACCCCTTTGAGTTTACTTTTCCATACTCAGCCAGTAGCGTCGTGGCCGGCACATCAACCCGGCCGCACGCGAGCAACGGGCGCGCAGGGGGACCCGCCCGAAGAATCGCATCAGCCACCGAAACACCGCGCAGAAAGGCGGCCGACATGAAGGCCTTCGTCGTCGAGAAGTACGGCAAGGACGGCGTCCGCGCCGCAGATGTGCCCGAGCCCACCATCGGCGCCCGCGACGTCCTGGTCAGAGTGGGCGCCGCCAGCATCAACCCGCTGGACAAGATGGTCCGCAACGGGGAGTTCAAGCAGATCCTGAAGTACAAGCGCCCGTTCGTGCTCGGCCACGACGTGGCGGGCGTCGTGACACAGGTCGGCTCCGCCGTACACGGCTTCAAGGTCGGCGACGAGGTCTACGCCCGCCCGCGCGACCTGCGGGTCGGAGGCTTCGCGGAGTTCATCGCGATCGACGCGGACGATGTCGCCCCCAAGCCGGCCTCACTCTCCCTGGAGGAGGCGGCCGCGGTGCCGCTGGTGGCCCTGACCGCCTGGCAGATCCTCGTCGAGCGCGCGCACGTGAAGCCGGGGCAGAAAGTGCTCGTCCACGCCGGAGCCGGCGGCCTCGGGTCGACGGTCATCCAGCTCGCCAAGCACCTCGGCGCCACGGTGGCGACGACCGCGAACACCAGGTCCGAGGAGTTGGTCAGGAGCCTTGGCGCCGACGTCGTCGTCGACTACACCAAGGAAGACTTCTCCAAGGTGCTCTCCGGCTACGACCTGGTGCTGGACTCCCTGGGCGGGGCGAACCTCGAGAAGTCACTGACCGTACTGAAGCCCGGCGGCCTGGCCATCAGTGTCGTCGGCCCGCCCGACGCCGGTTTCGCCAAGCAGCTCGGCGCCCCCTCCGTCATGGGCCTGATCATGAACACGCTCAGCCGCAAGGTCCGCAAGCAGGCCAAGGCGCTGGGCGTGCGCTACGAGTTCTTCTTCATGCAGGCCAACGGCTCACAGCTACGCAAGCTCGGCGCCCTCTACGACAGCGGGAAACTCCGCCCGGTCATCGACAGCACCTTCCCCTTCGACCAGACGCTCGAGGCGATGACACACGTGGAGCAGGGCCGCACCAAGGCCGGCAAGGTCGTGGTCTCCATGGCGCCCGACAACGACTGAGACGCGGCCGGCAACAGCCCCTCCGTTCCGGCACAGTGACCGGAGGGGTCACGACACCGCCGCGATGGCATGGGGCATCCTGCAGTGCGGACTCTTCGTCGCCACCGACTGGCTGTACGAGAATCGAAGTACGCGGTCGTCCGATCCCATCGAGCAGTCTCTGACCGGCGTGCTCCACAGCCAGATGCCGGATGCCGTCCCCGACAGTTCCTGGCGGTGAAGCGGTGACCATGAACATCCTGGGCTCGGGCGTACTGGACCCCATCGGTTCAGACGCGAGACGGCCCGTGATCCTCGCCTTCCTGATCTTCATCGGAGTATCTCTGCTGTGGCTCTTCACACTGGCCACGGCGGAGAATGACAGCCCGGAAGGGCTCTATGTCGCCGACCGGGCCCTCTCCCCCGTCTTCAACGGATTCGCGCTGGCCGGCGAGCAGATCTCGGTCGTCACTCTGCTGACAGTCTCCGGGGGCACTGCCCTGTTCGGTTACGACGGCTTCACTTTCGCCCCTCGACGGCCTTCTCATGCTCGGCGTGCTGCTGCTCTTCGCGCAGAAGATACGCAACAGCGGTCGCTACGCTCTCGGCGACCTCTTCTCCTTGCGGGCGTCAGGTTCGGGGCCCCGGATCGTCGCGACCGCGGTGACACTGGCCATCACGATTCCCATCCTCATGATCCAACTGCGGGCCGCCGGCACCAGCACGGCCCTGCTGATCGGCGCCTCGTCCGACGGGACCGAGGTGATCTGTACGTGCTGATGGGCTGCCTCGTCGCCTGCGTCGCGGCGGTGGCGGGTCTGCGGGGCAACAGTTTCATGCACGTCGCCAAGGTACCCATCACCCTGGCGACGCTCGCGGTGGTCACACTGCTGGCCCTCAGGAAATTCGACTGGGATCCAGGATCGATGCTGTCGGCCGCGATAGACAAAAGCGTGGCACCGGACGACTACCTGAGTCCGGGGTTGTGGCCGTACACGGCGAGCTTCGGGCCGCTCAACACATTCGGCAACCACATGGTCTTCATCCTCGGCACGGCCGTGATGCCTCACCTGCTCCTACGGATCGGTGCGTCTCGGACCGGGCAGGCGGCGCGGCGCGGCGCTCCACGGGTATCGCCACAGGACTGGTCGGTGTCTTCATCCTCCTCCTGATCGCCACGGGGTTCGCATCAGCGGCCGTGGTGGGCGCCGCCGGTATCGGTGCAGTCGATCCCAGCGGGCAGTCGTCCCCGATCCTGCTGGCTGCGGGCGTGCTCCGTGACGGTTCGACAGGACGCGTCGTGCTCATCACGCTCATGGCGTGCGTCATCTTCCTCGCCGTGCTCACAACTGTGACCAGTGTGACGTTCTTTTTCGCCGCCGCCGTCTCGTTCGCCCATGACGTGTTCGCGCGAGGCAGGCGCCGCCGTACCGAAACCGGGGAAATACGAGCACTGCGCGCAGGCGCCGTCATCGTGGGCGCGGTGGGCCTTTCACTGGCCGCTGCCATCCACCGGTATCCGACTGATTTCCTGGTGCTTTCTCGATCAGTGTCGCGGCGTCATGCATCTTCCCCGCATTGGTCTACTCGTTCTTCTGGCGCCGGTTCAACCGCAGAGGACTACTGTGGTCCGTTTACGGCGGTCTACTGTTCTGCACCGTCCTCACGGCTTTCTCGCCCGTCGTCTCGGGAACCGTGTTCGCGCTGTGGCCGGAAGCACACTTCGACTGGTATCCGTTCCAGACCCCAGGCCTGGTTTCCGTACCTGCAGCGTTCGTTCTCGGGTGGCTCGGCAGCGTCAGCTCACCCCAGGATTCCGAACGCGAGTTTCGCGGCCTGCAGTACAGGGTCCTGACGGGAAGGGAACTCGGATCCCGGGCCGCCGATCTGCAGCGGTAGGAGTTCCGGGGGGTTGATCGCTTCGCGAGAGGACCGGCGGGGGACTTGCTGTTGCCTCGTCAGCGCAGAAGGCGGCTCCTTTGCCGCTCCCCCTTTCTCGGTGTGCTGCGGGGCCGTCCGCAGCTCCGGTAGACACAAGTGCGCCCACAGCACCGCCCTCCCGCATCCGCACCAGGCGTCGTTCTCAGTGACCACCTGAAGGGTGAAGGCGAACTCGCGGGCGGCCCAGCCGACAAGTGGTCGACGCAACCGTTGCGCAGGTCAGATGCAGTCTCCGCAAGCACTCCGGCAGGGACACGCCGTACCAGATCTGCACGGGATCAGAGCCCTCTACGTCTCACCGACGGCCCCCCGGGGTCCGGGCGATCGAGCCGCTGGACGTGCTCCCCGGTCGAGACGGGGCCCATCTCCGATGCCCTGAAGGATCTCCTTGCATCCATCAGGGCGATCTCGTCTGAGTTTACTTTTCCATACTCAGCCAGTAGTGTCATGACCAGCGATCGACCCGGCTGCCGCAGGGGAACCCGGCACGGCACCCGCCTGAGAAGGAGCACCACCATGGGAATAAGCCCAGAGGCACACGAGTTCGCGGAGTTCCTCGCGAGTGTGAGCGCGAAGTCGTCGACACCGGGCCTCGACCTGGCCGTCATCCGTGACATCATCGACTCGAGCCACAAGGCGTCGACCGAGCCGGAAGGCGTCACCTACGCCGAAGTGGACGCGGACGGCGTCCCCGCGCTGTGGGCCACCCCCGAGGGGGCCGACCCCGACCGCGCGCTGCTGCACTTCCACTTCGGTGGTTCTGTCGCGGCCTCCATGCACTCCGACCGCAAGGCCGCGGGCCACATCGCGAAGGCGGCCGGCGCCCGCTCGCTGGTCGTGGACTTCCGCCTGGCGCCCGAACACCCCTACCCGGCGCAGCTCGACGACGCCGAGACCGCCTACCGGTGGCTGCTCTCCCAGGGCTACGAGCCGCGGAACATCGGCAGTACCGGCCACTCGATCGGCGGCACCCTCGCGGTGATGCTGCCGCTGCGCCTGCTCGCCAAGGGCGAGGCCACGCCCGGCGCGATCGTCAGCGTCTCCCCCTGGACCGACCTCACGCTCCGGAACCCGGCGGTGGACGCCAACGAGACGAACGACAAGATACTCAGCCGGGGGTCCCTGGAGTTCTTCCGCGAAGCCTGGCTGCAGGACCCCGCCGTGGACTTCACCGACCCGCAGATCAGCCTCGTGAACGCCGACCTGACCGGCCTGCCGCCCACGCTCGTCCACTACGGTGAGTACGAGACCCTCGCCGACGACGGCGCCCAGCTCGGCCGCCGCCTCGCGGACTTCAAGGTCACCACCGAGACCCACGCGATGCCCGAAGGGCAGCACTCGTTCATCATGGGCGCCGGACGCGTACCCGAGGTGGACCAGGCCATCGGGCAGATGGGCCAGTGGCTCCGCAAGCACCTCGGCACGTGAGCGAAAGCCGCGCCTGACGTCAGGCCTGTCCGCCAGGCCGCCGCACCACCGCGATGCCGGTGACCGGGTTCACCGGTCACCGGCATCCTGCTCGACCACGCCGACCGGCATGCGGTGCTTGTGTTCGACACTGTTCCGCACGCTGTCACACCACCGTCCCTCGATGCCACAAAGGAGTGCGCGATGGGAACGTACGAGGATGTCTTCCGCGCCAGTACCGAGGACCCGGAGAGCTTCTGGCTGAAGGCGGCGGAGGGCATCAACTGGGACGTCGCCCCGCGCCGCGCCCTGGACTCCTCCGGCGCGCCCTTCTACCGCTGGTTTCCCGACGGACGGCTCAACGTCTGTTTCAACGCGCTCGACCGGCATGTCGAGGCCGGCCGGGGTGAACAGCCCGCGCTCATCCACGACTCACCCGTGACCGACACCCAACGCACCTACACCTACGCGCAGTTGAGGGACGAGGTGGCGGCCTTCGCCGGAGCACTGGCGGGGCACGGCGACCGGGTCGTCATCTACATGCCGATGGTCCCCGAGGCCGTCGTCGCGATGCTGGCCTGTGCACGGATCGGCGCGGTGCACTCGGTCGTCTTCGGCGGGTTCGCCCCGCGCGAACTCGCCCTGCGCATCGACGACGCGGCCCCCAAGGTCGTGGTCTCCGCCTCCTGCGGCATCGAGGGCAAGCGGGTCATCGCGTACAAGCCCCTTCTCGACCAGGCGATCGAACTCGCGGCCCACAAGCCCGACAAGAGCGTGCTCCTGCAACGCCCGCAGGAGCGGGCCGAGTTGGGGCCCGACGATCTCGACTGGGCCGACGCGGTCGCGGCCGCAACGCCGGCCGACTGCCTTCCCGTCGCCGCCACCGATCCCCTCTACATCCTCTACACGTCCGGAACGACCGGAAAACCCAAGGGAGTCGTGCGTGACTGCGGCGGCTACGCGGTCGCGCTCCAGTGGTCGATGGGCGCCGTCTACGATGTGGGCCCGGGCGAGACCATGTTCACCGGCTCCGACGTCGGCTGGGTCGTCGGGCACTCCTGCATCGTCTACGGCCCCTGCTGGCCGGAGCCACCACGGTCCTTTACGAGGGCAAGCCGGTCGGCACCCCCGACGCGGGCCAGTTCTGGCGCGTCGCCGCCGACCACCGGGTCAAGACCATGTTCACGGCGCCCACCGCATTCCGGGCCATCCGCAAGGAGGACCCGAAGGGAACACTCACTGCGGATCACGACCTGAGCGGCCTGCGCCACCTGTTCCTCGCCGGCGAGCGCCTCGACCCCGAGACCTACCACTGGGCGAGCACCCTCCTGGGCATCCCGGTGATCGACCACTGGTGGCAGACCGAGACCGGCTGGCCCATCGTCGCCAACCCGGTCGGCATCGAAGCCGCTCCCCTCAAGCCCGGGTCCCCCACCCGCCCGCTGCCGGGCTGGGACGTCCGCGTCCTCGATGCCTCGGGCGAGCCGGTACCAGCGGGTGTCGACGGTGCGATCGTGGTGAAGCTCCCCCTGCCGCCCGGCGCGCTCCCCACCTCTGGAACGACGACGACCGCTTCGTCGCCTCCTACCTCTCCGCATACAACGGCTACTACCTCACCGGCGACAGCGGCCACATCGACGACGACGGCTACGTCTTCGTCATGGGCCGCACCGACGACGTCATCAACGTCGCCGGACACCGGCTGTCCACCGGCAGCATGGAAGAGGCCCTGGCCGCCCACCCCGACGTCGCCGAATGTGCCGTCATCGGCGTCGCCGACGAACTCAAGGGACAGATCCCGCGCGGCTTCGTCGTCCTCAAGACAGGCAGCGACCGAGAACCGGGCGAGGTCGAGGCCGAACTCGTCCAGCTCGTACGCGAGCGCATCGGCGCCGTCGCCTCCCTCAAGGACGTCACGGTCGTGGCCGCCCTGCCAAAGACCCGCTCGGGCAAGATCCTGCGCAAGACCATGCGCGGCATCGCCGACGGCCACGACGAACCCATCCCCTCCACCGTCGACGACCCCGGCGTCATCGAAACCCTGCGCCCGGTTCTCCGCCGCGCCGATCGCACGCCGTGAACGGCTGCCCCGGGACATGAGCCACGGGGAGCACGTTCCACACCGACGGACGTCGGTGCCGATCACCTCGCACGCGCTGGACAGTTTGACGACTCTGGCTGACAACCGTGCCGATCGCCCGCACCGTGCCCGTGTCCACGGTGATCCGCCCAAGGAAATCACCGTCAAGTCCAGCGAGGTGTACGCCACGCGATGGCGGGCCTCGGCGTGTGGGACCGCACGGCCAACGAGACCGGGTGGACCGC
Source organism: Streptomyces sp. NPDC006510 (assembly GCF_040611955.1). NCBI lineage: Bacteria > Bacillati > Actinomycetota > Actinomycetes > Kitasatosporales > Streptomycetaceae > Streptomyces > Streptomyces sp. NPDC006510. Next base: position 11,743 of record NZ_JBEXPH010000048.1, read on the forward strand.
GTTGCTCGGCGAGTGGCGCGGCGGCCCGGATGTCTCCCCGTACGCCGCCCCGGCCCGCGCGGAGGATCTATCCGGGCTGCCCCGGCCTTCCTCGACGTCGGCTCGGCCGAGACGTTCCGCGACGAGGTCGTCACCTACGCCACCCGCCTGTGGCAGGCCGGCGGAGTCGCCGAGCTCCACGTATGGCCCGGCGGCTTCCACGGCTTTGACGGCCTCGTCCCCCAGGCAACCCTCTCCCAGGCCTGCCAGACGCCCAGATGGGGTGGCTGCGCCGACTGCTCGCGGAGTAACGGGGCAGGCCGGAGCCCGAGGGGCACGCGGCCGACGGACTCGACGGTGCGGAGTGCCGACCCGGCTCGGCCGACTGCCGCTGTTGGTTGCGGGAATGACCGGTCGCGCTCGCCCGTGTTCGTTGCCGGTCGAGTCACCCCTACCCGCGCCTGTCATGACAGGGATGACGTCTTGGCGTTGTGGCAGCGTGAACAGGTGGTCCGAGGGTCAGGATCCGGTGCCGTAGCGGCTGAGCATGAGGGCGACGGCTTCGTCCACGATCGCGGCGTCGGTGGGATTGGGCGGGACGAAGTCGGTCCGTACGAGTTGGGGCCACAGGAACTGGCTGCAGATCATGCCGAGGAACTGTTCGGCGACTTCGGCCGCCGACTGCGGCTGTCCGTCGGCCGAACGGAAGTCGAGTGTGCCGGCCTGTGCCTCGGCGTCCAGGTAGTCGCGGAGCCGGTCGAAGAAGGGTCCGCGGTCGATGGCGAAGCCGGTGCCGACGATGTCGGCGAGTTCCGGCATCTGGGGCAGCTCGGTGATGATGAGGCGGCACAGCGCCGCCGTACCGGGCCGCGAGACCAGGCAGGCGTAGTCGCGGCCGATGTGGTCCAGACCGTACCGGGGGTCACCGGGCGGGGGCGGTTCGGCGTACTCCACGTCCAGCTGCCACTGTTCGGAGGTGACGGCCGCGAACAGCGCGGCCTTGGAGGGGTACCGCTTGAACAGGGTGCCGGTGGAGACGCGGGCCTCCTTGGCGATCTGGGCCAGGGAGGTCTTGTCGTATCCCCGGGCGAGGAAGAGGTCGCGGGCGGCACGGATGATGCGCGCGCGGTTCTCCTCCTTGATCTGCGCGTGATACCCGGCCTGGCACGTATCGCCACCGGTCTCCGCTCGGTCCGCCACCGGCATACCCACGCCCCTCGCCAATCTCCCGGCCGCGTCCCCGCTGTCAGAGGACGGTCTGGCCGCCGTCCAGGATAAGGTCCTGGCCCACCGCGAAGGCGGAGGCATCGGAGGCCAGGTACACGACGGCCTCCGCGACCTCCTCGGGCATACCCATGCGACCCAGCGGGATGCCGGCGCTGATTCCCTCCAGCACCGCCGTCTGCTGCGCGGGGTCCTCGATCCCGAGCTTGGAGGCGGAGTACAGCGGGGTGTCCACCGGGCCGGGGCTGACCGCGTTGAACCGGATGCCGTGCGACTTGAGCAGGTCCGCGTTCCACGACCGCATCAGAGAGCCGACAGCCGCCTTTGTCGCGGCGTAGGCGTTCGAATGCACGTAGCCGCCGTGCGCGCTGTTGGACGCGTTGAGGATGACCGAGGACGGGTTGGCCAGCACGGGCACCAGGGCCTGAGTGAGAAAGAAGACGCTCTTGACGTTGATGTCGAAGAGCCGGTCGAAACTGTCCTCCGTGTGCTCCTCGAACGGCCGCCAGTCCGAGACACCGGCGTTCAGGAACACCACGTCCAGCTCCCCGAAGTGCTCACGCACCCGCTCCGCCAGGCCGCGCTGCGCATCGAGATCGCGCGCATCGGCCCGCACCACCGGCACCTTGTCCCCGAGGATCTGCCGCGCCCTGTCGATGCTGGCCGGGGTGACGCCCGTGACCAGCACGTCGGCGCCCTCCGCGATAAAACGCCGCGCGGTCTCCAGACCGATGCCGCTCGTGCCGCCGGTGATGAGGGCGCGCTTGCCCGCAAGACGATTCATGGTGATTGTTCCTCGCCGAGAAGTAAGGTAAGTCGATGGACTCACCATGTGAAGGTAGCTCCCGCACTACCCTTAAGGCAAGTCGATCCACTTACCATCGGTGGCCGGGGGTGGTTCTGCTCAGCCGGGAAGGTGGCGAGCGAGCGGGCCACTTCCGGCGACCGAAGCTCCTACCCGGTCGGCACCCCCTCTCCGAAGCTTTCAGGGGGGCCTGACCGGGGACGTTCTCACTGTTTGTTGAAGGTCACTTCCTTCCCGTCCTGGTCGTAGTCGTAGTCGCCGGTGAAGCCCCAGTTCTTCCAGCCGCCGTCGCCCTTGTTTGTGATGGTTCCCGCGTCCAGGGCGAACACGTCGACACCGTTCACCACCGCGAGGTGTTCGAGACCGGACACTTTGGTGAAGGAAAGGTTGTTGAAGGACTTCGTCGCGATGATGTTCTTGTCGGGGAAGCTGCGGCTGTACTCGTCGATCAGCGAATGGGTCAGCTCGGAGGCGTCGCCAGGCACCTTGCCGGAGTAGTCGGTACCGGGGTACGGGGCGCCGTCCGTGTACTTCGGCGTCTCGTCGTTGAAGTTGACCGTGCCCGAGCCGACGGGGTAGGGGTCGGCGTCCAGATCGGCGGGGTCCGGGGTGTCGAAGTTGACCTTCGAGCCGTCGCGGTCGAAGTTGCCGTACCACGCCCAGTTGGTGTAGCCGCCGTCGCCGTCGTTGCTGAACTCGCCCTTGTCGAAGACGTAGATGTCGAAGACGGCTCGGCCCGATTCGATGTCGTCCCCCTGCTCGGCGTCGTGGTTTTCGTTCGAATTCAGCCGGTACCTGCCCTCGTGGACGAACGAATCCGGTTTCTCGATCCAGTGCGATTTCTGTTCTGAGTGCATCGCGACCACGTTGTAGTCGGGATAGCAGCGGCGCATGTCGTTCACGAGCATCCGTACCGCCTGGGTCGACCCCTCGTCGTCCAGCGGACTGTAGGTGTTGTAGTACCGGCTCCGGTCGGGGGGTTCCTGCCCCTCGACCTGGCAGCCTTCGTCGCCGGGCTTCCAGCCCTCCTTCCGCTTGGGCTTCGACGGCTCCTTGAACGTGACGGTGCGGCTGTCCTCACTGACGTCGTACACGCCGCGGAACCCTCGGTTCTTCCAACCGAGGTCGGCGTCCTCCGCCCAGGTGAACTTGCCGGTCTTGAACGCGTAGATGCGGTACGTCGTGCCGCTGATCTCGACGGTCTCGATCATCGCCGTACCGTCCATCTCCTGCAGATTGCCCTCGTGGGGCTGCGCGATGACGATGTTGTAGCTGGGGAGGCACCAGGCGAGGTCGTCGAGCGTCTGCTTGACCCGTTTCTCCTTGTTCTTTTCATTGTTGACCTTGTCGATGACGAAGTTGGCCAGCCAGGCATACCCCCAGGCGCCGATCTTCCCGGTCACGCCGTTGCCCGGAACAGTTACCGCCGACTGCGAATTTCGCGCCTCGAAGCACATGTCGGGAAGCGCGTTCACCGCCTTCGTGGGGGATGTGCGGGCGGACTTGCTGACTGGCTCGCCAGCTTTGCTGCGGAGAAGGGTGCCAGATTTGACGGGATCATGAGTATCCGTCCCTCTCTCGGTATCGGTGACATCGTTGTCTTCGCCGCAATCGGCGCTGCTGCCCGTGGCCACACCGATGCGGCAGACCTGGCGGTGCGCGGAGCGGGAGATACTGCCCCCGATGGTGGTGGCGGCGATCGCGCCGACCACGACGGCCACGACCCCCAGCAGGGCCAGGTACTCAATCGCTGTCTGCCCCGTGCCCGTGTGTATGCCCTCACGTATTCGGCAGTTGCGTTTCACGTATCACCTCGTCATGGTTCTCTTGCATCACCGGGGCCGTCTGCCCTGGGCCCGGACTGTACCGACGCCCCTGGGGCCCACGGGTAGGGCCCGAAGGCCTGACATCAGGCCTAACGAGTTGTGGGATAGCGGGTGAGGAGTTGTCGGTGGTGGGTGCCATGATCCGCCATGTTGGTCACGGTCAAGCAGGCGGTCCTCGCGCATCCGCTGTTCATGGGCGTCTCCCGGTAGCGTCGGGTCTGCCTGGTAGAGGATCTTGCCCAGTCGTGGCAGGCGCGTGCCGAAGGGGGAGCCGTCACGATGCCCGAGGCGGCATCCGCGACAGCCCTCACGCGGCTCGTCAACCGGCGAAGCACGGGCCGGGTTCCCCATGGACGGCGGGCGGTGGTCACCCTCTCAGCCGCCCGCTCGGCCGAGGTCAGCGAGAACACGGCCCGGCTGGACGCGCCGCTCACCCGTAATGTCCACCCTTCAAGACAACGAACTCCTGTACATCACAGGCCCGCTCGGCCTACAGCAAGTCCAGTCGCGCACCCGCGGATTCCTGGAGGCGGGCGGTACCGCCACAGACGCGGGCCTCAACGTCCTGCACGCCTTCGGCACCGCCCTCCACGCGCGTGGAGCCCCCAGGGCAGCGCGGGCTGCCCGCGGGGCACTGCTTCTGGACCCGATTTCGGTGGTGTTCAGTCCACGAGCACGGGCTGCCGGTCGTCGGACGAGCGACAGGCCACGTTCAACCTGATCAACGCGCACCTGCGCCGGACTGGCGTCCCTTCGACACCGAGCCGCCTCCCCAGTGGGGCTGTCTTCCCCCGACCGCAGGAGGGCCAGGAAGTAGGCGAGGACGCCGGATACCTCCTTACTGTAGTCAGCTCCCGTGGTACGCGCGTGACGCTGGATGTCCCCGATGATCGTGTACGCCTCGCCGGGGAAGCACCGGATGTACCAGTCGAGCGTCTTGGCCACTGACGGCGTCAGGTTGAGGTGCCACCACTTCGCGGGAGCCTCGCTGTCCCCGCTGTCCTCGTCGTCGGTGAACATCTCGACGGACTCGGCGAAGTCGTACAGCACCGCGGCCCGCACGGTACGCCCGAGGTGTTCGGCGGGGACGATCTGGTCGAGGCTGGCCCCCACCGACCAGGCGAGCTCGCCCGCGATCTGGGTGACGGACTCCTTGTTGCGGTGCCGCAGCACCCACCGCTTGCGCACGTCGGGCCGGTCGAACAGCGTGTGCTGAAAGTCGGTGGTGAACCGGTCGCGCACCTCGGCCGCGCCGAGCTCCCAGCGGTGACCGCGGCGCCGAGGCGGGCTCGTCCGGGTTTCCTGCGTCGGAGGGCCGCACTGTCGCTGATCGGGCCCGATACGTTGGTTGGATGGGAGCCTCTGTGCAGTATGACCGCCCTGGTCACGTGATCTTTCTCAACGGCACATCAAGTGCTGGTAAGACCACCTTGGCCCGCGCGATCCAGGAAGAAAGCGATGAGCCGTACCTGTACTGGGGCATCGATACGCTGTTCTCGATGGTGCCGGAGAAATGGGCCGGCGCCCGCGGCGGGCACTTGAGCTTCGAAGGGTTCCGCTACGACCGGTCGGAGCATGACGAGGACGGCCGTCAGCTGATCAGCATCCGGTACGGCGACGTCGGCCGCCGGATGCTTGCCGCCGCCTGTGCGTCGGTCGCCAAGCTGGCGCTCAAGGGCTGCAACGTCGTGGTCGACGAGATGCTGCTGGATCCCGGTCTGCTGGAGGACTGGCTCCAGGCGCTCTCCGGCGTAGAGGTCTATCTCGTTGGGGTGTACTGCCCGGTCGATGTGCTGGAGGAGCGGGAGGCGGCACGGGGCAATCCGGCGGGCCTGGCGAGGGGGCACCTGCGGACGGTTCATGCCCATGAGGCCAGGTACGACCTCAAGGTCGATACCAGCAAGGTCCCCGCGCAAGAGCTGGCACGCAAGGTTCTTCGGGCTCGCTCGCTGGCTGTAGCAGCGGGGCACTACGGCGGCGGGCCGCCGCCATGACGGGCGGCGGCCCGCCATTTCTGGTGAACACTCCAGCCACCGAAGATCGCTAATTGCTGCTCAAACTCATCGACAAGTGGTGTTCCTCGAAGTGAACGAAGCCACGATGTGCTTGCGGGGCACTCTCAGGTGTCCTTCCCGGGCGTGGAACTGCCGGGCGGCAGCGAGATTCGCGGCCCACTTCGCATCCTGCCCCCGCAGCACCGGCCGCCCCGCCTCCTCCTTCGCGGCTGGCGTGAGTCCGAGGGTGTTCTCCAACAGCCACTGCTGCGCGGCCAGCAGCTGCGCCCACCCGTTCCGCTGCGCGGTCACCCACCGGCCGAGGCCTTCGCCCTGGACGACCACCGTCCCGGCGGTCGTCGGGACGGTGGCGACGGCCTGGATGTGGTTGTGCACGAGCCGGTAGCAGCGCTGCCATGTGGTGTCCCATACCGGGCACCACCCGGGATCGATCGCGTCCAGCTCATCCCGCCGCGCCTCGGTCATCGCTCCGGCCGCTGAAGGGACGGGGCGGCTGGCCGCGCGCAGCTCCTCGTTCTCCCGCGCCTTACGGGCCGCCGCCCTCGCGTTCTTCGCCCACACCCCGATCGGATGCCCTTCCCACGTCGCGGTCGTCGGGGGGAGGAAGTGCCCATGGGCGGCGGCGTACTCCCTGGCGACGGCGATCCCGTCCGCCCAGGCCGCGTCCTGCTCGGACCACACCATCCCGAGCTTTTCGAGCTCGGTCACCCGCCCGGCCTCCAGCGTCAGGCGCGTCGCTGGTCGGCGATCCACTGCCCGAGCGGATACCCGCCGACCCCGCCCCAGTCCTCCGGTGTGACGGCCGTGTACGGCACCCGCAGCACGGTGTTCCCGGTCTCGCGCAGCCACCGTCCGGCCGCCTCGATCCCGCGCCGCCAGTAGGCGCCTTCCGGGTCGATGACCCGCAGCCGAACGAACTGCGCCGCCGCCCCGGGGGCGCGTTCCTCGCTGAACCGCAGTACCCCGCCGCCCCGCTCACCCGCACGCCTGTGGTGAGTCTGCGGACGTACGTTCCCGTCTCCGGTGTTCGTACCGTCGGGGGTGTCGCGTCGTTGATCACACGAAGTCCGACCCGACGACCAGGGCTCATGAGACACCCAGGCCGTGAAGAACACCTGCACATCCACATGCGTCAGGCCGCTCCGGGCTGTGCGATACGGGCGGCCAGGAAGGCGAATGCCAGTGCCAGGGCGGCCTGCACGGTCACGGCGACGGCGAAACCGTGGGGCAGTCCGGCGGCGGGACCGTCCGCCGTTGCGGCGGCCACGGCGTGGAAGACGCCTCCCAGGAGCGCCACGCCCAGGCCGAGACCGAGCTGCTGCAACGTGGTGAAGAGCCCACCGGCGACACCCGCCGCCCACGTCGGTGTGCGGGACAGGACCGTGCGGAGGACCGGCCCGTACATCAGGGCCTGAGTGACACCGAGCACGATCAGGAGCGGCTGCAGGGCCGACGGGGACCCACCGTGGGTGCCGTTCACGGTGAGGGCGAGGCCCAGGAGCACAGCCGCTTGCCCGATGGCCGCACCCGTCATCGTCCAGCGTCCGGTGCGGCGTTCCACGGCCGGCAGGGCGAGGGCGGTGACGACGAACGCCGCGCCGAACCCGAGCAGCAGCACGACGGCGCCCCAGGCGTCCACGCCGAACGCGCCCTGGGAGAGCGCCGAGAACTCGTACAGGAAGGCCCCGTAACCGGTGAAGAACAGCAGCGTCATGATTAGGCCCTGGCGTACGGCCGGGGTGCGCAGCACGCTCGGCGGTACAACAGGCAGTTCGTCGCGGCGTTCCGCGGCGCGTTGCGAGCGGGCGAAGACGGCGAGCACCGCACCGCCTGCGGCCAGCATCGCGAGCACCGGGGCAGGACCGCCCGCGGAGGTGCCGAGCGTCAGGGGCACCACGACGAGGAGCAGGCCCGTGCCGAGGAGCGCGGCCCCGCGCAGATCGAGCGCGAGCGGTGCCGTCGAGCGCGACTCGGGCACGGTGCGCAGGGCGAACAGCGCGGCCGCTCCTATCGTCCCGGTGAGCATCTGGACGAGCCGCCAGCCCCAGTGGTCACCGGCGGCCTGGGCCACGGCGCCCGCGAGGAGCTGTCCGGTGACGGTCGCGATGCCGCTGACGGCGGCGAACAGTGTGACGCCCAGCGCCCGCAGCTTCTCGGGCGCCGTGGACTGGATGGTGGACAGGATCTGCGGGGTGAACAGGCCCGCGGCGATGCCCAGTACGGCGCGCAGCGCGACGAGTGTGACCAGGTTCGGTGCGAGTGCGGCGAGGACGGAGGCCACGCCGAACGCGCCGACGCCGGCAGCGAGCAGCCGGCGCCGTCCGAACCGGTCGCCCAGGCGCCCCGCGACGACGAGGGTCGCGGCGAACGCCGTGGTGTACGCGGACAGCACGAGCTGCCCGCCCGACACGGTCACGCCGAAGTCATCGGTGATCGCGGGTTCGAGCAGGTTGACCGACCCGAACGTCATGTTCACGGGCAGGTAGGCGACGAGCAGGACGGCGAGGCCGGCGCCGGTGAGGGCGCGCGCCGGGTGCGGCGCCACAGTGTGCGCAGTGGGAACGGTCTGTGTGGTCATGACCACGACCCTGCGCCCCTCGTCATCCTGGTACCAGGAGCCCAGCTATAGGGGTACCAGTACTACCTGGATCCACCGGCCCCGAGCCATGACACTGGGGTGGTGACCTCTTCGACACCCGACCGCAGCACCCTCGGCGCCTTCCTACGCGCCCGCCGCGCCCGCGTCACCCCCGGTGAGGTGGGCCTGCCCGCAGGCGGCCGGCGCCGTACACCCGGTCTGCGGCGCGAGGAAGTCGCACAGCTCGCCGGCGTCGGGGTCACCTGGTACACGTGGCTCGAACAGGGGCGGGCCAAGAACGCGTCCGACCAGGTACTGAACGCGGTGGCGCGCGTCCTGCGCCTGGATGCCGCCGAGCACCGCCACCTGATGGTACTCGCGGGCCGCGGCACGGCCACCGAGCCAGGACCGCCCATGGACCTGCGCCCCGAGCACACCGCCGTCCTGGCCAAGCTGCTGCCGTACCCGGCCGCCGTGCAGACTGACTGCTACGACCTGGTCGCGGCCAATCGCACCTACCGGTACCTGTTCGCCGACCTGGACGCGTACCCCGGTCGAGGAACGCAACTGCGCCTGGCTGATGTTCACCGAACCGAGCTGGCGCAACAGCCTGGTCGACGAGGACAGCGTCCTTCGCGAAATCACCGCGAAGCTCCGCACCCGCCAGCCGGAACACCGCGACGACCCCCGCTGGAACGCGCTGATCACCCGGCTGCGCCAGGAGTCGCCGGACTTCGTACGGCACTGGGAGTCGTACGAAATCGTGGGCGACCGCACCCAGCTGCGCCGCTACCAGTCACCGCGCGTCGGCGCCCTCGACGTCCAGTTCCAGAGCCTGTGGCTGGACCGGGTGCGGGGCGAGCGGATCATCGTCATGACGCCCACCGACGTCGCCACCGCCCAGCGTCTGGAACGCCTCGACTCGCTGGTCGGCGCCGCACCGGCGTGGACCTCCCGCAGCGACTCCGCCGACGGTTCCGCCGCAGGGGCCTGAGGACCGGCCCGGGGCCTGAGAGCTGCACCCCGACGCCGTACGTCCTATCCGCGAGGTGTTCGATCGTTTCGGTGTCGTGTGCCCACAGCGCCCCGAGGACCTTCGCGAGGGCACTGTCACGTTGGCTGACCGGGTGGGATGATCTTCGGGTTGATCACGGTGGAGGGGTTGTCCGTGGGCAGTACGCCGCCGTCGTACAAGGGGCACCGGTACCGGTCGAGGTGATCTGCCACTGCGTGTGGCTGTACTTCCGCTTCCCGTTGTCATTCCGTGAGGTGGAGGAGCTGATGCTGCAGCGCGGCGTCATCGTGTCCTACGAGACGATCCGCCGGTGGTGTCTGAAGTTCGGGCAGCCCTACGCCAACGCGCTGCGCCGCCGATGTCCCCGCCCCGGCGACAAGTGGCACCTGGACGAGGTCTTCATCACGATCAACGGCTAGCAGAAGTACCTCTGGCGCGCGGTCGACCAGGACGGCAACGTGCTGGACATCCTCGTCCAGAACCGGCGCAACAAGGCCGCGGCCAGGCGCTTCTTCCGTCGGCTCCTCAAAGGAATCGGGGCCGTGCCGAGGGTGATCGTCACGGACAGGCTCCGTTCCTGCACAGCGGCCCACCGCGAGGTGATGCCCTCGGTCGAGCACCGCTCCCACAAAGGCCTGAACAACCGGGCCGAGAACTCCCACCAGCCAACGAGGCAGCGCGAACGCGCCATGAAAGGCTTCCGCAGCGTCGGAGGCGCTCAGAGATTCCTGTCCGCGTTCAGCGGCATCTCACCCCACTTCCGGCCACGCCGGCACCGGAGGACCGCCACCGAACACCACACCGAGATGACCACCCGCTTCGTGATCCGGGACCAGATCACCGGCGCCACCGCCCCGCCCACCGCAGCGTGACCCAGGCCCCTGCCCAACCCCCACACGCCCTGACGCGCCCTCAACCGATCAACACCCCACCAACGTGACAACGCCAGGTGAGGTAGCGCTCGGTGTCGAGGGCGGCGGCGGTGCCGACGGCGGTGATGGCCTGGCGGTAGGTGCGGTCGACGACATCGCCGGCCGGGTTCGTACGGGTGGAACCAGCACCCCCTGCGGGACCATCCACCCGCACGGGGTGATGAAGGGGCTCTCCCACCCGGAGTAGGGCGTGTACCTGGTCGGTATGAAGCCCTACGGCCGCGCCCCCACCTTCCTCGCTCTCACCGGCTGCGAGCAGGTCCGCGCCGTCGCCGCCCCCTTGCCGATGACCACGAAGCCGCCGAACGCGTCGAACTCGTCCTGCCCGAGACAGGCGTCTGCTGCGGCGTGGGACTCTTCGACCAGCCCGACACCGACCAGGCGACCGAGGACGGCTGCTGTGCCCCGGCCACCGCCCCGCAGCTGGTCCAGCTCGGCACCATGGCTGCTGCACCCACGGCCAACGAGCAGTCCACGGGCGGTTGCTGCGGCCCGTGACCGACCTCAACACCCGCAGACGGGCCGTGACCGGAGCAGGGGGCCGGTCGCGGCCCCGCGCCGCCTTGCCACGCTCTGCCTGACGCGGATCACCAGCCGAAGGGACAAGACCACGGCCTATACCTCTCTGCGGCCAGTCCAGCAGGCGGAAGAGTTCAGGACCCGGTCCCTCAGCACATCACGGACTCTGCGTGTTCATCCGGATGCGGCCGAGTGCTTTCGTGTACCCCGACACCAGATGGTCTGTGCCGGGGTGGGTGCCTGGGGGTTACAGAGGGGTGAGGAGCATGAGGACCTCGTCGTGGTCCTTGCCGTCCGTGAGGCGGAGGGCGCCGGGCCAGCGGCCTGTCTCTTTCCAGCCCAGCCGCCCGTAGAAGGTTTCCAGGCCGATGCCGCCGCGAGCGGCGAGGTGGAGTTGTTCCAGGTTCATCTCGTCGCGGGCGATGCGGCGTACTTCGTTCATCAGGGCGGCGCCGATGCCCTGTCCTCGCATGGTGGTGCGGGTCTGGACGTGGTGGAGGGTGCCCCAGTAGGAGATGAGTGCCCAGGGGTCGCGGCGCAGGCTGAGCCATCCGGCGAGCTGTCCGCCGAGGTGGGCGGTCAGCAGGCGGCTGGTTCTCGTATCGAGGCTGTTGATGACGGTCTCCAGGGCGGAAGCGGCCTCGGCGGTCTCCACCGGCGGGAAGGGGAATCCGGCTGCGCCGCCCGCGTTGGTCACTTCCACCCAGCATTCGGTCAGGGCCTGCCGCAGGTCAGGGGTGACCTGGCCGGCAGAGGTGTACTGCGTGAAGACGGGGGCGGGGATGGTCACATGCTCTCCTTGTGGCTCGGAAAGTGGCGGATTGGCCGTTGGTGTCAGGCGGCAGTGTGGTGGGCCAGCAGGTGGTGCGGGTCGCGCTCGCCCGTGTCGGGCTCGACGTCGGTATGGATGACGGCGGCGGCCAGCTTCGGGACGGCGTGCAGGAGCGCGTGCTCGGCCTCGACCGCGATGTGGTGTCCGGCCCGGACGTTGAGGTGGCCGTCGATGACGATGTCCGCCTCTGCGCGCAGGCGGTGGCCGATCCAGCGCAGCCGCAGCCCGCCGACCTCCCGCACGCCGGGCACCTGGCGCAGAGCGGTCTCGGCCGCGTCGACGAGGGCGGGATCGACGGCGTCCATCACACGGCGGAAGATCTCCCGGGCCGCGTCGCGCAGGACCAGCAGGATCGCCGCGGTGATCAGCAGCCCGACTACGGGGTCGGCGAGCCGCCAGCCCAGTGCGGCGCCGCCGGCGCTGAGGAGCACGGCCAGCGAGGTGTATCCGTCGGTGCGGGCGTGCAGGCCGTCGGCGACCAGCGCGGCCGACCCGATCTGGCGGCCGACCCTGATGCGGTAGCGGGCGACCCACTCGTTCCCGATGAACCCGGTCACGGCCGCAGCCGCGACCACCCACAGGTGCTGCATCTCGCGCGGGTCGACCAGCCGGTCGATGGCAGTCCAGGCGGCGAAGACGGCGGAGGCGGCGATGGTGGCCACGATGACGATGCCCGCCAGATCCTCGGCGCGGCCGTATCCGTAGGTGAAGCGGCGGGTCGCGGCGCGGCGGCCCAGAAGGAAGGCGATGCCCAGCGGGACGGCGGTCAGCGCATCGGCGGCGTTGTGCACGGTGTCGCCCAGCAGTGCGACCGAACCGGAGATCACGACAATCACCGCCTGCGCGACGGCGGTGACGCCCAGGACGGCCAGGGAGACCCACAGCGCACGCATCCCCCGTGACGAGGACTCCAGCGCCGCGTCCAGTTTGTCGGCCGACTCGTGGGAGTGCGGCACCAGAAGATGCCCGGCCCGATGCCGCAGCCGGGCGAGCCGTCCGCCTTCCTGACCGTGCGCGAGGCCGTGAGGGTGGTGCCCGTCCTGGTGGTCGGGGTGGGGGTGGTGGCCGTGGTCGTGGCTCACGTGTTCCTCCTCGTGCGAGTGCGCGGGCAGGGCGAAGCCGCCCCCGGTGGACACGGGAGCAGCACAGCCTCCATTATGTGCGTATGAGCGCACGCACGCACCTATCAACTGCGCATGATGCGCACCCGCACAACCCCGGTGAGGAACAGTTCTCCCTCGCCGCCGAGATCCTCGCCCTCCTCGCCGACCGCACCCGACTCACCCTGCTGCACGCTCTCGCCCAGCAGGAAGCGGACGTCACCACACTGACCGAAGCATGCGGCGCCCAGCGCCCCGCCGTCAGCCAGCATCTGGCCCGCCTGCGACTGAGCGGCCTGGTCCGCACCCGCAAGGAAGGCCGCCGCGTCATCTACACCCTGGCCGACGGACACCTGCGCCGCGTTGTGGACGAAGCACTGAACCTGGCCGACCACCAGCTCACCAACCGGCCCGCGCACGACTGAAAACGCCGAGAGCTTTCCTCGATGTGGTCTGTTGCGCTGGCAGTTCGACCTGCCCTGGTCGTTGTTCGAGTACCACCTGGAGCGTCTGGAACCCAGGGACCTTCTGCGCACCGGAAACAGCCATTACCACAGCACAAGGCCCAGTTTTCCTACCGGTCTATGGGTTGACCCACTGGGGCGGATCTGGCTATCGCACAGCCTCCTCCAGGCGGGCTCTTCCGTGCGTGTCAGCCGGTCTTGCCGCCAGTGAGGGCGATCTCCAGGTGCGCGAGCAGCGTGTCGAGTGTGGCCAGCTGTTGTGGTTCGAGCCGGCCGAAGCACTGGCGAAGTACGTGCGTGCCCGCTTCTTCCGCGGCCCTTAGTGCCGTGCGGCCGATGTCGGTGATGGAGACGGTCTTGCGGCGGCGGTCCTCGGGGTCGCCGGTTCGGGCGACCATGCCGAGGCGCTCCAGGCCCTCCACGATCTGGGTGACGGAGCGCGGTGCTTGGCCGAGGGAGGCGGCCAGCTGCGCTTGGTGGAGCGCGCCGCAGCCGGCCAGTGCCTGAAGGACCTTGGTGCGGGACAGGGACAGGCCGGCGGTCGCCAGCATGTACTGGTCGACCTGTTCGCGCAGGCTGTAGGCAAGGGTCAGGAAGGACAGTCCCACCTGCTCCGGGGCGCTGCCCGCCGTTGTTGATTCGTGCTGCTCCATGGTTCGGGTATCCTCGCACAACATAATCATGAGGTACCTCATGAAAGGGGTTGTGGGATGGATCGTCCCGGCGCCGTGATCACCGGAGCCACCTCCGGACTGGGCCGCATCGCCGCCTTCGAGCTGGCCCGTCAGGGCTACCGCATCGGCGCCGTGGCCCGCTCCCGCAGCAAGGCGCAAGCCCTCGTCGCCGATCTGAGGGCGGTGACCGACGCGCCCGTCGACGTCTTCCACGCCGACCTCGGCCTGCTCTCCGACGCCCGCCGTGCGGGCGAGGAGATCGCCGCGCGTTACCCGCGCCTGGATGTCCTGGTCAACAACGCCGGCCTGCACGCCTTCGCGCAACGCGTCACCACCGAGGGCCTCGCGGAGATGACGGCGGTGAACTACCTAGGCCCGTTCGTCCTGACCGAGGCGCTGGTGGCGAAGCTCGGCGCCTCGGCGCCGGCCCGGATCGTCAACGTCGCCTCCGAAGCGGCCCAGCAGGCGAAGACGATCGCCCCGGTCGAGGATCTGCGGCGCACCGATCCCTACACCCGCCGGGAGTCGATGTCCCTGTACGGGCGTACCAAGCTGATGACCATCATGTGGACGCAGGAACTCGCCCGCCGCTTGGACGCGGACAAGGTCACCGTGAATTGCTGCGACCCCGGCTTCAATGCCACTGGCCTGGGCCGGGACCTGCCCGGCTCCGCCGTCCTGCAGCGGGTGCTGAACACCCTGAGGATCGGCGACCCCCGCAAGGGCGCCGGCATCATCGTGCGGCTCGCCACCGACCCGGCGCTCGCGGGCACCACCGGCGGCTACTTCTCCGCCCGCGACGCCCGCCCCTTGCAGTGCCCCGAGCCCGGCCGGGACCCGCACGTGCAGCGGGAGCTGTGGGACGCGACCGCGGCCCTTCTCGCCGCCCACCTGGCCGACTGAGACCCGGACGCCCGCCTCAAGGAGGACACCGCCCGGTACCGGGGTACCGCCCCGGGCGCGGATTCCTCCTCCAGTAGCTCTTTTCGGCTGCACCCGACTCCTACGTTCATGGACGGAGCCTGTCGGGCTCGCCCTCACACATCCGTTTTTCTCCTGGTGGGAGTAATTTCGTGGCCATCTTTCTCTACCGGCTCGGCCGGCTCGCCTTCCGGCGGCGCAGGCTGGTGCTGCTGGCGTGGATCGCGGTGCTCGTCGCCGCGGTCATCGGCGTCAGCAGCGTGTCGGGCAGTACGACGGACGAATTCACGCTTCCCGGAACCCAGTCGCAGCAGGCCATCGACCTGCTGGAGAAGGAGTTCCCGCAGGCTTCGGCCGACGGCGCCACGGCCCGTGTGGTCATCGAGGCTCCGGACGGGCAGAAGCTGACGTCCGCCGCGCACAAGCAGGAGGTGGAGTCTCTGGTCGCCGACCTGCGCAAGGCACCGCAGGTGGCGAACGTCTCCGACCCCTTCACCGGCGGCCTGGTCAGCTCCTCGGGCAGCATCGCCTACGCCCAGGTGACCTACGCCGTACCGCAGGCCGACATCACTCCCGCCGCGTCGGACGCCCTGCACCAGGTGGCGGACAAGGGCGAGAAGGCAAGCCTGAAGATCAGCCTCGGCGGCAACGCGGTGCTGGAGGAGGAGCAGAGCAACGCGGCCGAACTGATCGGTCTGCTGGTCGCCGCCTTCGTCCTGGTCATCACCTTCGGTTCACTGGTCGCGGCCGGACTGCCCCTGGTGTCCGCGATCGTCGGTGTCGGCATCGCCCTGTGTGCCATCATCGTCGCCTCGTCGTTCGTCGACATGGCCTCCAACGCGCAGACGCTGGCGCTCATGCTGGGTCTGGCGGTGGCCATCGACTACGCCCTGTTCATCGTCTCCCGCTACCGGACCGAGCTGCGTGAGGGGCACGCGCCCGAGGAAGCCGCCGGGCGCGCGCTGGGGACCGCGGGCTCGGCGGTGGTCTTCGCTGGTCTGACCGTCGTCATCGCGCTGGCCGGTCTGAGTGTCATCGGCATCGCGATGCTCACCACCATGGGCCTGGCCGCAGCCTTCGCCATCGCCGTCGCTGTGCTGGTCGCGCTTACCCTCCTGCCGGCCACGCTGGGCTTCACCGGTACCCGCGTGGCCGCCGACCGCCTCACCACACGCCGCGTGCGGGCCGAGCAGCACGGCCGGCGCGTCACGATGGGCGTTCGTTGGGGCCGCTTCGTCACCCGCCACCCCTGGAAGATGCTGCTGGCCTCGGTCGTCGGCCTGGGCGTGCTGGCCATCCCTGCGCTGTCACTGCGATTGACCCTGCCCGACGACAGCATGGCCGCCCCCGGCAGCACCCAGCGCGTGGCCTACGAAACGCTCAGCAAGGGCTTCGGGCCGGGCTTCAGCGGCCCGCTCACCATCGTCGTCGACGCACGGGACAGCGACGACGCGAAGACCGCGGCCGCGGACACCTCCGCCATGTTGGACGGCCTTGACGAGGTCGCCACCGTACGGCCCCCGGTCTTCAACGAGGCCGGTGACGTCGCCCTGATCACCGCGGTGCCGGGCAGCCCGCCCACCAGCCAGGAGACCGTCGATCTGGTCGCCGACATACGCGACCGCAGCAACGCGGTGGAGAAGGACGGCGGCACGCAGGTGATGGTGACCGGCACGACCGCGCTCAACATCGACGTCTCCGTCAAACTGGGCGAGGCGATGGTGCCCTACCTGGCCATCGTCGTCGGTCTCGCGCTGGTCCTGCTGCTCCTCGTGTTCCGCTCGGTCCTGATCCCGATCAAGGCTGCGGCCGGCTTCCTGCTCAGTGTCGTCGCCACCCTCGGCGTGCTGGTCGCCGTGTTCCAGTGGGGCTGGCTCAAGGACATCTTCGGCGTCGACGAGACCGCGCCCG
Source organism: Streptomyces sp. NPDC006510 (assembly GCF_040611955.1). NCBI lineage: Bacteria > Bacillati > Actinomycetota > Actinomycetes > Kitasatosporales > Streptomycetaceae > Streptomyces > Streptomyces sp. NPDC006510. The sequence goes on from NZ_JBEXPH010000048.1 coordinate 28,538, forward strand.
TCGTCAGCCTGTTGCCCATCCTGCTGATCGGCGTGGTCTTCGGCCTAGCCATGGACTACGAGGTGTTCCTCGTCTCCGGGATGCGCGAGGCATACGTCCACGGCGCCAGCCCCACCGAGGCGATTGTCACCGGGTTCCGCCACGGCGCCCGCGTGGTCACCGCCGCCGCCATCATCATGATCTCGGTATTCGCCGGGTTCCTCCTCGACGACATCGCCCTGGTGAAATCCATCGGCATGGGCCTTGCCACCGCGGTCCTCTTCGACGCCTTTGTCATTCGCATGACACTCGTCCCCGCGGTGATGACCCTGCTCGGCGCACGGGCCTGGGCACTTCCCCACTGGCTCGACCGCCTCCTGCCCAACGTCGACGTGGAAGGCGAGAAGCTCCGCCAGGTACTGGCCGAACGCGACCGCCAGTCCCGCATCCCCGCGCAGAACGACCAGGAGCCGGCGGCACCCGCCCCCCTCGGGTAGGCACACCCCCGGCACGCCCCGACCCCGTCTGCCGGCCCCCCATCCCCCGAGGGGCGGCAGACGGTCCCCCCGGGGGCCCGGACAGCCACCGTGCACCGCCCAACAGCTGTCCGGGCCCCTTTGCCCCCCGCCCTCCGATTCACGTCCCCGAGGAACGGCGGGGGCCTGCCCGGACACCGAAAAGGCCTCAACCTGCCATGAGCGAGCCGACCACCCGAGAACCCGTACGCCGCACCTCGCCCCAGGCATCCCGGCTTCCGCGGTCACTGACCAGCGACCCCGACCACCGCGTCACCGTGTCGGTCATCAGCGGGCTGGCCGCATGGCGGATGCTCGACCACGACCACCCCCGGCTGCGGCTGTGGGCCGTGCCTGTCTTCTGCGCCGTCCTCGGACTGCCCTCCCTACTCAACCCGGCCAACCGCGCCCACCTGCCCAGCGAGATCATCCTCACCCTCGCCTACACGGCTCCTCTGCTGTGGCGCGAACGCCGTCCCGGCCTGGTGTTCGCGATCACCACAGCCGCCTCCGTCCTCGCGCTGCCGCTGAACGTCCTCAACGGCGCCGACGCAGCCCGGGTCGTCGCGCTCTACAACGTCGGCCGCTACGGCAGGCACCGTCAGCTGGTCATCGCCTGCATGGTCACCGCCGCCCAACTGGTCGTCTGGGTCGCGGCGTTCTGGGGAAGCGGCCAGTTGCAACACGCCAAGCGCCCGGAGATCGTCACGCTGCTGGCCATGCTCGCTGTCACGGCCTGCGCCGGACTGGCCCTCACCGGACGCCTGGCGAAGGCCTACATCGTGGCTCTGGAGACCGAGCGGGACCAGCAGACCCGCCTGGCCGCGGCCTGGGAACGCACCCGCGTCTCCCACGAGATGCACGACATCCTCGGCCACACCCTTGCCGTCATCATCGGCCTCGCCGACGGAGCGGCCGCCCTGGCCAGGTCCCGCTCGGAGAGATCCGCCGACACCCTCGACCTCATCGGTGACAGCGGCCGAGAGGCCCTCGCGGAACTGCGCCGCCTGCTCATCGTGGTCGACAACCCCGCGACGCAGCGGGACATCACCCCGCTGTCCCCGCAGCCAACCCTTCAGGATCTGCCCGCGCTGCTCCACCGCGTCCGCGCCGCCGGCCCCACCGTCGACCTGCACACCGACGGGGACCTGGCACCGCTCAGTCCCGGCCTCCAGCTCACTGTCTACCGCATCGTGCAGGAAGCCCTCACCAACACCCTCAAACATGCCGCGGCCGACACCACCGTGTCCGTCGACCTGCACAGGAACGAGGAGTCCTTACACGTCACGGTGGAGGACATGGGCCCGTCGCGCGCGGCGGACAGCGAACGGCACGGCAGGCACGACGGGCAGGGCCTGGTCGGCATGCGCCACCGCGCCGCCCTCTACCAGGGCCGCATCAGCGCCGGCCCGACCCGCGCCGGCGGCTGGCGCGTCCACACCGTCCTCAGCACCTCCCGCACCCTGCCCAGCGCCGTTACGGAGAAGCACCGCATATGACCACCGTCCTCATCGTCGACGACCAGACCCTGCAACGACTGGGTTTTCGGATGCTCCTCGAAGCACAGCCGGACATCTCGGTCGTCGGCGAAGCCTCCCAGGGCCAGGAGGCCGTCCGCCTGACCGCGGAACTCCGCCCGGACGTCGTCCTGATGGACGTCCGGATGCCCGGCGTCAACGGCATCGAAGCCACCCGGCGTATCGTCGAGTCCGGCGGCCGCTCGCGGGTCCTGGTCCTGACCACCTTCGACCTCGACGAGTACGCCTACGAGGCCCTGCGGGCCGGCGCGGCCGGCTTCTTCCTCAAAGACGCACGGCCCGAGGAACTCGTCGTCGGCATCCGGACAGTGGCGGCCGGCGACAGCGTCATCTCCCCGAGCCTGACACGCAGACTCATCGACGCCTTCACCACCTCGCACCCACAGCGGACGCCCGGCGCTCCTGTCCTCAGCCCCGAACAGCGACGCCAACTGGCCGCCCTGACCGAACGCGAACGCGAAGTCCTCGCCGCCATCGCCACGGGATGGTCCAACACTGAGATAGCCGCCCACCTCCATCTGGCCGAGTCGACGGTCAAATCCCATGTCAGCCGCATCCTGGCAAAGATCGATGTCCGCGACCGCGTACAGGCCGTCATCTTCGCCTACGACGTGGGCCTGGCCCGCCCCCAGTGAACCCCGCGCGAGCAGGCAGATGGACCCCAGACGCGGTCGTCCGACGCGGTCGTCCGACGCGGCCGTCCCTCCGGCCGGGCGCCGCCGACCCCCGACCAGCCGACCCCGACCGTTCGACAACTCTCCCGGAGCACCCCGCCGTCATGCACCGACACCTCGACGCCAGCACCCACGACGGGCGATCCGTCTCCAGTCCGTTCCCACCGGCTGAGGCAGCGGCGTGAGCACCCTCGCGCAGGAAGCCACCGTCGCCGCAGTGAGCATCGTCGCCTCAGCCGCCGCACACCGCTACCTCTACCTGAGGCTCGTCAACGACGTCACAGCGTCCGCCCGGCTGCGCCGCGCGGGCAGGGCCACGGCGGTCGTCCTCACAATCCTGGTCCCCACCGGTGTCCTCGCCGCCCAGTACGCGAACCCCACACGCATCGCATGGCTGGCCTGGCCGGCCTTCGCATGGGTCGCTCTGGCCGCCTACCTGCTGATGACGCTCGTCGCCCTGGAGATCCCTGCACGCCTCACGGCGCGTACACTGCGGCGTCGAACCGGATCCGGCCCCCTAATTCCCGCGCAGGCCCCTCCGGCGCCGGTCGTGCAGCAGAGCCACTCCGTCGCGGCTCCGGTCATGGGCGCCCCGAATCCCCGACCGGCCCAGGACGCACCGCGGATGATGGATCGCCGTCTCGTCCTGGCCCGCTCGGTCGCGCTGCTCGCCACCGGTACCGCCGTGGTCACCACCGGCTACGGCTTTCACCGCGGCCTGGGAGCACCTGATGTGAGAGTCGTGCCCGTGGCCCTGCGCCGACTACACCCCTCACTCGATGGCATGCGCATCACCATGGCCAGCGACCTCCACCTCGGGCCATTCTTCGGCCGAGCCCACACCGCACGCATGGTCCGCATGATCAACAACACGTCGCCCGACATCGTCGCCATCGTGGGCGACCTCTCCGACGGAACCGCCGACGACCTGGCCGCTCACGCCGAGCCGCTCACCCGGCTGTCCTCGACCCACGGCGCCTTCTTCGTCACGGGCAACCACGACTACCGCCACGATGTCGACGCCTGGATCGCCACACTCGCCGACTTCCGCGTCACCACCCTACGCAACACCCGAATACTGATCAAACATCGGGGCGGAGCCATCGACCTCGCAGGCGTCACCGACATCACAGGCGAGCAGAACCACGACACACCCGACTACGACAGGGCACTCGGCGACCGCGACGCCTCCCACCCCGTCGTCCTGCTCGCCCACCAACCCGTGCAGGTGCACGAAGCCGCCCGGCACAAAGTCGATCTCCAACTGTCCGGGCACACACACGGCGGAGCCTTCTTCCCCGGCAACCTGCTCGTGCCACTGACCCAACCCCTCACAGCGGGACTGGCCACCATCGACCACACACAGCTCTACGTCTCCCGCGGAGTCGGAGCATCCCTGCCACCCATCAGAGTCGGAGCACCACCTGACATCACAGTCATCGAATTGCGCAGGCAGTAACGCACGCGTGGCGTCGGCGATCAGGACCAGCACAGCCCGACCGTTCCGGCCCGGCTTCGGCAACCGTGCCGCCGGCACCGACAGCGCGGAAGCCGGAGCACGCATCACCTCGAAGAGGCCGTAACCAACACCCCTGACACGGCGTGCTCTCGTGTCACATCGTCCGCCCATGGACTTCGTCTGAGAGGCACCGGACCAGCGTGAACGCCGATGGCGTGTGCGCACCCCTGCCGGGAAGATCCCGTACCTGACCGTCCCCAGGTACGGCCTCCAGGTCGCGACGGTCTGACGGTCTGACGGTCTCACCCTGCCGGGACGTCCCGGCTTCTGCGTACACGGGCTACCCTGCGGGTGGTTCCGGAGCATCTGCGGCGATCAGCCGGCTGTTCTCGATCATCAGCCGCTGGTTGACGTTGCGGAGTGCCTGCATGGCGGTCTCTGCTTGGCGGCCGGCTGCGAGTGCTGCGTCTCGTTGCTCGCGCAGTTCCTCCATCTCCGTTTCGCGCAGCGATCGGGCGTTCAGGCCGTCGCGGAGGCGGGCGCCCAGGCTGTGGGCGCGTAGCGTGCGCAGCTCGTTCTGGACTTCGTGAAGGGTCTGTTGCAGGGCGGCGTTCTGTTCCAGGAGCATGCGGTTCTCGACTTCGAGGGCCGACTCCTTGCGGGCGGTCGCTGCTGCCGCCGCTCGCGGCCCGTCTTGGGCGAGGTGGGCGCGGACGGTCTCGGCTTCCGCTTTGAGATCGCGGTGGCGTTGAAGGTACTGCGGGTTGACGGCGGCCCGCCGGGTGATCTCCGCGTCGGAGAGGGCGTGGCGGCTCTTGCGCATCGCGGCCAGAACAGTGAGGACACGCTGTCGGCACTGTTCGCTGTCGGCACGGCGCCGCCTGACGGCGGCCGCCCTGCCGGCATCGAGGATTTCGACCCGAGCGGCGGGGATCGTCGCCTGGCCTGGCTGCTTGCGCGGGGCGGCCGGACGCGTCATCCCGTCGTCCTTTCCGCGATGATCGGGTCGACAGTCGGTTGGTCCAGACGCTGCCTTCCGGCCAGAACCGCCGCTACGGGGATGACGGTGAGGAACCGGTCCCTGGTGTGGAGCCAGGACTCCACCGTGGTCCGTTCCTCGTGGGTGAGAGAGCCGATGTCGGCTTCGCATTTGCCGACGAGTTCGTCGATCTGCTGGATTTCCTGGCGCAGCAGCTCCAGGTTCGCCGTGCTCAAGGGCCCCGCGGTGAGCACGTTGCCGTAGGCGCTCTCCAGCGCGGCGAGCTGCTCGGCCTTCCCGGCGCGTAGTTGGCGCAGCTCGGGCAGGTGGGTGAAGTCGGTGGTGTAGAAGGTGCAGGAGAAGCAGCGGTTGTACACCGGGCAGCCGTGCCCGTCGGCGCGGACGTTGTTCATCTCGTGGCAGCGTCCTGCGGGGACGGGCACCGAGCCGACGCCCGCGCGGATCCGGTCGGCAAGGTCGTCGTCGGGGTTGCGGGGGCGGACCCGGCCGCCGGTGAGGTCGAACTGGTACTTGGCGGCGATGGCGCGCACCGCTTCCACCCGCCGGGGGTGCGAGGGCCGGTAGTAGACCTGTGTGGTGGAGGGGTCCTGGTGGGCCATGAGGACTTGCAGGATGTCGAGCGGGACGCCGGAGTCGGCGCGGAGCTGGGCGTAGGTGTGCCGGAAGGCGTAGGGGAACATCCGTGCCGGGTCGAAGGGCTTGCCATGTTCGTCGGTCACGGCGAGCTGGTCGAGCCAGGTCTGAAGCCAGTAGCCGATCGTGCTGCTGTCGTAGGGCCGCTCGCCGAGCGCGTTGGCACGCGAGCGGCGGGGGGTGGGGAAGAGCACCATGCGGGTGGAGCGGGGCCGGCCGTCTTCGTGGAACAGGTGTGGGGATTCACGCCGCAGTTGGTCCTGCTGGCGGGTGATGACCTCGGCGTCGCTGGGATGGAGAGGGAGTTTGTGCCGTCGGCGGACCTTCTGCATCCAGTACGTGAGGAAGGGGTAGGACCGGCGGCGCACCGTCCCGTCCGGGTCTTCCACGTCGATGTCGTGCCACTGAAGGCAGTTGAATTCCAGGTGGCGGAGCTCCCAGGGCCGTCGGCCCACGCGCATGGCCAGTTCGACGCAGTTGCGGCGGTTCCCGGCTGGCAGCAGGGTGAGGTTGCGCTCGTCCATGAGCTGGAGGAAGACCTGTTCGGGCAGGGCGTCCTGGGAGCGGCCCTCCAGCTCGCTGGCCGTGTCGTCCCGTTCTGGGTACGGCGGCACGTCCATCTCCAGCAGATAGACGTCCGCAGCATGATTGTCCGCGAGCCATGCCCGGCCGTGGTCGAGGACCTCACGCAGACACTTCACCAGCTCGTAGTGGCGCACCGGGGTGACCAGCAACGGTCCCGCGGCTCGGCGGGACGGCAGGAGGCGCTCGGCGACGATCTGCCGTACCGGGTCATCGTCGTTGAGGAGCTGGTAGTCGCTGGTGTCGCGGGCGCGGTGCGTCAGCCAGCGCACGTAGGCGAGCATGCCGCTCCGGCCGACGTCGCCCGGTCTTCGGCCCTCGCCGGGCAGGGTGCGAAGGAACTTTGCGAACCACCGGGACGCGTAGCCGACGGTCATCAACCGTGCCGAGGAGGCGCCGGCGGCGGCGAGGTGGAGCAGGTGCTGCTGGGCGAGGTGCGTGACCCAGGGGGCGTGGACGTCCCGCAGATCCACGCTCCCGCCCTTGTAGCGGGGGTTGAGGATAGGCAGCCTGATCAGGGTCCGGGTGTGCTCGGTGGCCGGGTCGGCCTCCAGGAGCGGCAGGGTCCGCTGCCACAGCCGCAGATACGTCGTCTTTCGCGCCCTTGGCCGGCAGTTCCGCGGCGGCCAGGTCGTCGAACCGTGTGGTCGCACAGCCAGCGCACCGCCGACTTGACCTGTGCGGGGCTGATCCGGCCGCCCTGACGGAGCTGGGCCTCGTACCCGCGCAGCACCTGCACCACGACCGTCGGCACAAGATCGGTGAGTGGGACCACGCCGACGGACGTGTAGATGGCGGCTGCCGTCAGCGCCCACGCCTCGCGGTCGGGTTTCGCCGCGTTGGACCACTGCTTCTGGTGAGGCAGACACAGCCGGCTCCGCCGCACCACGGCCATGCGCGGGCACACGCGGACCAGGCACTTCCCGAAGCCCGGACGAGGGTCGCGGCCTCGGGCGAGGTACTCCTCGACGGTCAGCCGGAGCCCCCGACGCTCGGAGGCGCAGCTCTTGCACAGGCCGCTGACCTCCGCGGCACGGTCGCAGCCCACCCGGCACCGGTGCTCGGCGTAGGTGCGGCGGGCGAGCGGGACGGGCGTGCTCGCGCACCAGCTGTCGATGTCGCCGGGGGCGCCGGCCTCCCGCCAGTCGGACGCGCAGCGATGGCACAACCACGGCCAGCTCGTGGCCGGCCGGTCGCATCCGGTGTGCCAGCAGCGGCGCAGCGAGTGCCAGTTGGCGCCCAGGGGGAAGCACAGCTGGAGCGGAGAGTGGCCAAGGCCGTGCTGAGCCAGGTAGTCCCAGTCCGGTTCCACCCGGCCGCTGGAACTGGAGCGGGCAGAGGTGCAGAAGTCGTCATCCCGGTCCGAAGATCTTGTCGTTCACGGCCTGGGCGGCGCGGGCGACCCGGGCGTCGGAAGGGTTGCGGTACACGTTCTGGCTGGCCACGTCACGGTGGCCGAGCAGGCGCTGGAGGACGTCGCACGCGACGTCGAGGTCGGCGGCGGTCTCGCCGAAGGTATGCCGCAGCATGTGCGGATGGATGTGCCGGATGCCGGCGTCCCTGGCGAGATCCGACACAAGGTCCTGAACCCGCCGCGTGCCGAGGACCTGCCCGCCCGGCTCTCCCGTCGGACCCGGGAACGACACGAAGGCCCAAACGGCGTTGCCCGCCCCGGGGATGGTGAGGCGTTCGCGCATCCAGTCGGCGTAGAGCATCACCACGGGTTGGGGCACGGGAACGACGACGGTGCCGCGGTTCTTGTTCGCCGCCCCGCGCGGGTGACCGTCACGCTTCTCCAAGTGCAGGTGGGGGCCCAGGCTGTAGGGACAGCCCGGGGCGGTACTGCCGACAGGGACGAGGTGCATGTCCTCGCGGAGCAGGCTGACGACCTGGCCGACGCGCAGCGCGCACGCGCCGAGCAGGGCGACCATGCAGCGGTCGCGGGCGGTCTTCGTGGCGCGCAGGAGTGCGGCGAACTCCTCGTGGCTGGCGGCCGGTGCCCAGCCGGAAGCGTGGCTCGGCCGCGGATCGACGCGGATGCGTGGCTCCAGGACGAGTTTTCCTGTCGCCGGGTGCGGAGCGGTGACGAACAGGGTGTCGACCGCCTTCGCGCTGATCCGGCGGAGGTCGGCCAGGTGGAGGTAGAAGCCGTGGATTGCCGCCAGCGCGGGGGGCGAGCGTGGAGTCCTGTGGAAGCTGCCCTTGGCTGCGGCCGGTCGTCAGCCGGGGCGTGGTCCTCAGCTTCATCAGGTAGTGCGAGAGTTCGGCGGCCGCGCGCTCCCGCGACAGGTCGTGTTCGTCGCACCAGGCGTGGAAGCGCTTGAGGTGACCTGCGTACGTCTTCGTGGTCGATTCCGCGCGGGCCCGGCCGAAGCGCAGGTGGCAGAGGAAGCCGTCTACGTCCTCGACGACCGTCAAGGTGGGCCCGGCAAGGAACCGTCCAGTAGGCCAGTGCGTCAGTGACCTCGACCCGCAGGATCTCAGCGGTGGGTCTGTCCACAGCGAACACAAGCGGAATGTAGCAGCTCAATCACTCAGCGGAGTAACCGGTGTGGGGGGCTACGCGAGTGCATCAAGGAGCAGATAGACGATTCGCCTCACTGGATCGCCTGCCGGCGAACGGTACGAGTCAGTCGATACTCAAAGACGGTTCACAGAAAGGCCCGGTTCCCGGAGGACGCTGGGGAGATCCCGGTGCCGGCGGTGTCGTACGTGGCCCAGCAGGTGCAGGTGGCCGCGGAGGAGTGGGCCGCGTACGACTGGGCGGGGCGGGCGATCAAGCGGCACCGGGTGGAGATCCGGGGAGCGTTCGGCTTCCGTGAGTGCACCGAGGAGGACCAGGTCCAGCTCGCCGAGTGGCTGGCGGTCGAGCTGTGCGGGGTGGAGCTGAACCGGGACCGGCTGGCGGAGGCGGTGGTGGCCCGCTGCCGCAAGGACCGGTTGGAGCCGCCGACTCCGGGGCGTATCGCCCGGCTGGTGGGCTCGGCGGTCAGCACCTTCGAGGAGCGGTTCTGCGCGGCTACCGTGGGCCGGTTGTCGGCGGCGACGCGGTCCCGGCTGGACGACCTGATCGCCGAGGACGTCGGCCGGAGCCGGGGGAACTGAACGGTTCCGATCGTCCTTCGTCATGCGGCACGGCTCCCATCCGCGACTGTCCGGCCTTCGTCCATGACGAGGTTGTCGTCGTGCACCACGAAGTCTCCTCCTCGACCTCCGCAGCCGCGAACCCCGCGTCGGCGAGGGATGTCAGCAGGGTGTCCAGTTGCGCGCGAGCAGCAGCACGACCGACCGGTCGACAGCACTGTGTGACAAAGCGCTCGTGGCGGCTCCCGCTGGGTGGACGGCGGGCATTGCGGGAGGCTTGCGCTTCGTGCCGCTCGCACAGCGGAGCATCGATTGGCCCGGCGTCTTTGTTGGCGGAACGGGGGGTGAATGGGGAACCGGTGGCCCCGTACATGGCTGCCCCTCTCCCCCCGCCGGGCTCCAACGGCGCTTTCGGCGGCCCTGCATCCGACGACCGCTCATCCGCAGTCGTGGGTTCAGCCCGCAGGCCACCGCTCCGTAGATCATCAGACATAGCCGGCACAGTAGACGGCCCCACTGACAATGCCCCCGGCTTTCCTCGCCGCCGGGAAAGCCCTTCGTGCCCGCCGCGCTCGCGCGGGCTTCGGCCATGCTTGGACGGAGGTCCACAACCCGGCCGGCGAACGAAGGCGCGCTCAAGCGATCAGCACATCACTACCGGTCAGGAGCCGCTGGTGGCTGTTCAGTTACGGCGAGGGGTGGCGAAGCTGTTCGGTGATCGCTGCGTAGCTGTTGTTGCCGTGTCCCTTGGCTACTGCCCGTTCGGCCAGGGTCGTGAGGAGCTGGGGTAGCTCGGTGTTGATGTCGGCGGCGTGGCTTTCGTGGAGGAGGTGCTTCATTCCGGTCAGGTTCGTGTTGACGGTGGATTCGGTGGCCGGGTAGGTGCCGTCGTCGATCTGCTGGGCATAGCCGGGCACCCAGTCGGCTACGGTTTCGATGCCCGTCTTGGCGAGGCGGGCGAATGCGGTCGCGGGGATTCCCGCCTTGCCGAGCAGGGCAGCGCCGTGCAGGAAGCCGTTGAGAGTGCTCCACACCAAACTGAGTGCGGCCGCGTCGAACAGGGACGGCAGGCCATGGTCTGCGCCGACGTACACGGAGCTGCCGAGACTGCTGAGTGCCTGTTGGTGCCGGTCGAATGCGGTGGTTGGCCCGCTGTAGAGGACGGTGGCATTCGCGGTGCCGATGGCCGGGGGTACGGCCATGATCGCGCCGTCGAGGTACACGGCGCCTTGGTGCGTCACCCACTGGGCCGTCTCACGGGCCGCTTGTGAGGTGCCCGAGGTCAGGTTGACCAGGGTGCGGCCGGACAGGTCCCGGCTCACGGGTTCGAGGATGTCACGCACGGTGTCGTAGTCGGAGACACAAATGACCACGAGCGGGCCGGCCGTGACGGCGTCACGGACGGTCCAGGCGAGCTGCGCGCCCTGCGCGGCAAGGGGTTCGGCCTTGGCGCGGGTGCGGTTCCATACGGTGGTGGGGTGGCCTCGGCCCAGGAAGGCCGCGGCGAGGGCCTGGCCCATCAGGCCCAGACCGAGGACCGAGAGAGGGACACGGCCGGTGTCGGTATCGAGGTCGCGCATCTTGTGCTCGCTTCCGGTGAATCGGCGCGGGTGGAGGGGTGCCTGGGGGGTCAGCTCGTGGTCTCGGGCAGCCGCCAGGCGGCGCGCAGCTGGCGCACCAGGACGGAGGCGGGGGTCAGGCGGACGAGGGTGTTGCGTACCCGGGTGCGTGTGGGGGTACTCCAGTGAGCGATGCGTCCGAGCTGGTGGGCGGCCTTGACGACGGCGTTGGCCCTGGGCCGGCGGAAGCGTTCGTAGCGGCGCAGGGCGTCGGGGGTGGGGCCGTGCTCGGTGATCAGGTCGGTGAGGGCGAGAGCGTCCTCGATGGCCTGGCACGCGCCCTGACCCAGATTGGGGGTCATGGGGTGGGCGGCGTCGCCGAGCAGGGTGGTGCGGCCCCGGCCCCACTGCGTGACCGGCGGGCGATCACGGATGTCGTCGCGTCGGACGGCGCTGAGAGGGGTGTCCCTGACGGCCTGGCGGACATAGTCGGGGAACTCGGCCGTGGCCCGGGTGAGCGCGGCACGGACATCGCTGTCCTTGCCGTCGGCGGGGCCGTTGGCGCACAGGAACCAGTACAAACGGTCACCGTCAATCACGCATCCGCCGAAGCGGCGGCCCGCTCCCCATATCTCTCCGATCCAGTCGCTGGGCAGGGGGTTGGCGTCGGTGACGCCGCGCCAGCAGTAGTAGCCGCTGTAGCTGGGTGCCTGGGCGCCCAGCAGCGCGGTTCGGACGGTGGAGCGCAGGCCGTCCGCACCGACCAGCACGGAGCCGCGTACTTCTTGCCCGTTGGCGAGGGTGACGGTGGCCTGATCGGGGTCGGCAGCGGTGACGGCCGAGGCGAGCCGCAGCTCGCTGGTGCCGAGCTGGCCGACCAGTGCCTGGTGGATGGTGGCGCGGTGCAGGCCCAGGGCGGGTGCGCCGATCTCCGCCAGCAGGGCGTCGGCCTGAGCGGGGCTCGGCTGCAGCAACACGCGGCCGCGAGTGTCGTAGACGGCGGCCGTGGACAGCCGCGCGCCGGCGGCTTCGAAGGGCGCGGCCAGGCCCAGACGGCGTAGTGCCATGAGCGCGTTGGGCTGCACGGTCAGGCCGGCTCCGACTGGGGCGAGCTGTTCGGCCTGTTCCAGGACGACGGCCGGGATGCCGCGGTCGGCGAGTCCGGCGGCGAGGGTGAGTCCGCCGATGCCTGCTCCGGCGATGAGTACGGGGTCCATGAAGTGCCTTCTTTTTGGGTTCTTGCCAGGTTCTGGAGCCGTCTTGCGGCAGATTCCGCCCCGTGGAGGGCAGTGCGGAGGTCAGTCGGTGAAGGTGCGCAACAGGCTCAGCAGTGCGGTACGGAGTTCGGCCGGGTCGAGGTCGAGTCCGTCCGGGCCGGCCAGGTGCTCGAAGAGCAGACCGTCGATGGAGGCAATGAGTGTTTTCGCGCGCTGCTCCGGCTCGGGGACACCGGCCGCGGCAAGCAGGTCGACGACCGGCCGTCGTACGTGCCCGGCCGCGGTCTTCAGTACCGCCCGCAGTTCGGGTCTGCGCGAGGCCTCCAGGGCGAGTTCGTGGCGGGCGAGCGTGCGCACGCGTCCCTGGGTCCCCCAGTGCTCCAGGTAGGCCACCGCCACATCGGCGAGCTTCTCCGCTGAAGTGGTGCCTGTCGTCGGCAGCGCGGCGGCATCTGCGATGTCCGCCTCGGCGAGCCGTTCCACGGCCGCCTGCAGCAGCGCCTGCCGCGTCCTGAAGTAGTAGGAGCAGGAGCCCTCCGCCAGCCCCGCCCGCTGGTCGACGGCCCGGTGGGTCAGCCCCCGCATGCCCTCCACGGCCAGCGTCCCGATCGCCGCGTCGGCCAGTTGTTTCCGTCGTGTCGAGCTCTCCGCCACGGCCGTTCCCTCTCCGCATACCCAATCCCTCTACGAAAGTAGAGTACCATTGTCACTACAGTTGTAGAGGACGGGATGGAGGGAAGGCTGGGTGCGGTGAGACCATCGGCCCCCTCCGGGGGTGTTCGGGTTCCACCGCGGGCGCGGACCGAAGGCGGGCCCACTGGTATCGGATCGTGGCCAGAGTGCACCAGACCCAGAGTCTCCTGGGCACGACCACCCGCCCGCCTCCTGTGGCTGAGGGCCGGTGCACAACGATCGGCAACCATCAAGCCGCCGTAGCAAACATCTGAGCTGCGGAAACTCTGTTGTGACGCCGGATGCGGAAGTGCAGAATGGCCGCACTGAGGCACAAGTGTTCTATCAAGGATGAAAAGTGACTGAGAGTGACGATCAGCGCCAGACCCTGACCAACGGGCAGGGGGTGCCGGTCCTGACTTATCTGGAGGGTGTCCGGGAGGGGCACCCATGGGCGGACCTGGCCGAAGTTGTCGGCCCCGACCCTGTGGAATCCATCATCGCCGGCATGTCCGGATGGGCGGTCTCGGGTTCCGTGGAGCTCGGTGAGCAACTGCTGGGCCGTGGTGCCCGGGTGATGCGGCATGCCCATGAAATGCGGAGAGATCTGGTCGCGTGTCCGCCACCGGTCGGCTGGTCATCACGAGACCTGGGCAATGGACTTCGGGCAGTTCCTTGTGACCTCGATGCTGCTGCGGTGTTCCCGGCATGGCGAGCCGCCTTTTCTGCCGACCATCCCGACCACCACTCCGGCAGCGACGAAGAAGCGCTCAACGAGCTCCTGGCGCCGATGCTGGCGGGCTCCGTTCTCGGGCCGGTGCTTCCGTGCAGCGCCTTGGTGGTGGACGAGACGGACCACGTGGTCGCTGGGGCGATCCTCACCGATCGTGACGGCCTGCCGTGGATCGCGGACGTGTTCCGCCGACCCGAAGCCCGCTACGTGGGCCTTGGCGCCAATCTGCTGCGTCGAGTGCTCAGCGATGCTGCGGCCAACGGGCTGACCGACGTCTCGCTCGTCGTGAGCGATGCGAATCCGGCCCGCCACGTCTACGAGAAGCTCGGTTTCCAACTGACCGGCACATCACTGACTGTCGTAGTGCCGTAGGCCAAGAAAGGCCTCCCCGCGGCCGGTACGCGTCGACTGTTCACGGGGCGGTCCTCCAGATCGCGCACCAACATCCGTAGGACACCGTCGAGTTCTGCGACGAGGGGGTTCGTACTGCAGGGCGATCCAGTGGTCCCGGCGCGTGCTGCTCGCCTACGACCCCGCGCGCACGCTCGCCTGGATGCAGCCGCGCGTCGACCGCTCCTGGCAGCCGGAAAGGCGGCGGCAGCAGGTCCCTCAGTACTTCGAGGAACTGCTGACGCGGCCGCGAGGCCCAGCCGCAAGTCCGTCAGCCAGGCCGCGGGACGGGCGGCCTTCCTGCGGCAGCATGCGACCGGGCACTGCAGGAGCTGCTGCATCTCCTCTGTTGCTGTGGAGCCCGTGACTGGCGGGAGAGTTAGGGGCCATGGCGTCCAGGAAGCGCATCTACGACGTTGAGTTCCGTGAGGGGTTTCGTCCGATTCTGAGACGACCGGTTCGAACAGTCATAGAAGCTGCTGAGAAAGTGCGGCTCCAATCGAAAGATGTAGCGATCATTGGATCCCGTGAACACGAACGAGAGCAGCGGTGCCTCGTCCGTCACCGTATCCCAGGCCGGCGGTCGGCCGCCCAGGCGCGGCTGGCGGCGCTGGGCGATGGACACCCGCCCCCTGCGCCATCCCGCCTACCGGCGGCTTTGGTCGTCGACCATCGTCACCACCGTCGGTAGTCAACTCACCGCTGTGGCCGTGCCCAAGCAGATCTACGACATCACGCACTCCTCGGCCTGGGTCGGCTACGCCAGCCTCGCCGGCCTGCTGCCATTGGTCGTGTTCGCGCTGTGGGGCGGGGCAGTCGCGGACACGATGGACCGCCGCAAGCTGCTGTTGGTCACCAACATCGGCATCGCCGTGACCTCGCTGCTGTTCTGGGCTCAGGCAGTCACCGGACTTCACTCCGTCGTCGTCCTGATGGTGCTGTTCGGCGTACAGCAGGCGTTCTTCGGCCTCAACTCACCGGCCCGCAGCGCCTCCATCGCCCGGCTGGTGCCGGCCGAGGAACTGCCCGCCGCCAACGCCCTCGGCTCAACGGTCAACCAGGCCGGCCTGGTTGCGGGCCCGCTGCTGGCCGGCGTGCTGATCCCCGTCATCGGCCTGCCCGAGCTGTATCTGATCGATGCAGTAGCCCTGTGCGTCACCGTGTGGGCCGTCTTCCAGCTTCCCGCGCTGCCGCCACTGGGCATGCAGTCCACCCGCCGGGCCGGAATACGGGAGGTCGCAGCCGGATTCCGCTACGTCTCCGGGCACAAGGTGTTGCTGCTGTCCTTCCTCGTCGACATCATCGCGATGGTCGCCGGTATGCCCCGCGCCCTGTTCCCACAGCTGGCCAACCAGACGTACGCCACCTACGGCGTGGGGCTGGCGCTCGGCGTGCTGTTCGCAGGCATCCCAGTCGGCACGGTGATCGGCGGTCTGTTCTCCGGCACGTTCTCGCGGGTGCGCCGGCACGGCTGGATGGTGATCGGAGCCGTGGTCGGCTGGGGCGTGGCCATCACCGGGGCCGGCCTGAGCCGCAACCTGTGGGTAACCGTGGCCTTCCTCGTCGGCGCCGGGGTCGCCGACATGGTCTCCATAGTGTTCCGCGAGGCGATCCTGCTCTCTGCCGCAACCGACGAGATGCGCGGCCGTATGCAGGGCGTGTTCACGGTAGTGGTCGCGGGCGGTCCGCGCCTCGCCGACGTGCTGCACGGCACCACGGGCTCCGTATTCGGCCCCCGGGCCGCCGTCGCGGGCGGCGGAGTGCTGGTCGTAGTGATGACGCTGGCTCTTGCTGTGACAGCCCCGGCCCTGCGCCGCTACCGCATTTGACCCCTTGCGGCGGGGCTCCGGCAGAGCGCGTACGGGTCCATCGCACGCGAGATCTACCGCCGGCGCTGTCACGTTGTTGGGTGTGTGGGTGTCTGATGGTGTGTAGGGGCATGGTGGGGCCTGGTTCGGGGCCTGTGCTCAGGCCGTGGTGGACAGACCGGCGGTGCCGGTGACCTGCTCCCAGGTGGTGAAGCGGTGCTGCATCTCGGTGCGGTAGTCGGGGGCGGTCATCAGATGGCGGCGGGGCCGGAAGTGCGGTGAGATACCGCTGAACGCGGACAGGAACTGCTGCGCCCCGCCGGCGGAGCGGAAGCCTTTCATCGCGCGTTCACGCTGCCGGGTGGGCTGGTGGCTGTTCTCCGCCCGGTTGTTCAGCCCCTTGTGCGAGCGGTGCTCGGCCGAGGGCATGACCTCGCGGTGAGCGGCGCCGTAGGAGCGGAGCTTGTCCGTGACGACCACCCGCGGCACCGTACGGGTCGTCTTCACCAGACGACGGAAAGATCGCCTGGCCGCGGTCTTGTCCCGCCGGTTCTGTACGAGGATGTCCGGCACCATGCCGTCCTGGCCGACAGCCCGCCAGAGGTACTTCTGCTCGCCGTTGATCTTGACGAAGACCTCGTCCAGGTGCCACTTGTCACCAGGCCGGGGCCGGGCGGCGGCGCAGCGAATTGGCGTACTGCTGACCGAACTTCAGGCACCAGCGGCGGATGGTCTCGTAGGAGACGATCACGCCGCGCTCGAGCATCAGCTCCTCGACCTCACGGAAGCTGAGCGGGAACCGGAAGTACAGCCACACGCAGTGGGAGATCACCTCGACCGGGTACCGGTGACCCCTGTACGACGGCGACGCGCTCCCCACGGACGACTCCCCCTCCACCGTGAACAACCCGGAGATCATCCCACCCGCTCAGTCAACGTGACAGCATCCCTCAAAGGCCACGTCGGTCGTCAGACCCGCCGCCGCGAAGACAGCCTCCCGTTGCCGCCGGGCGGCCGAACCCTTCGGGAAGTCGACGAAGGTCTTCTGGGCAAGGCATCGTAGACCGGTCCGGGTGCGGCGGGCGAGCGGGGGTGCGACGACCGCGCCCAACTCGCCCTGCGCCGCCGCCTCCTGGACCTGTCCGCCCAGGTCCAGTGGCATCCGTTCTGGTCCACCCCGCCCGGCACACGGCTCGGCGAATGGGGGCGCCGGAGGCGGCGGTTACGATGCCAACCATGTCTTGTGATCATCTGACTGATCCGGAATGGCTGGTCAACGCGGAACCGGAGCGTGTGATGGCGGCCCTCGACACTGCCGGCGGGCCGGAGCAGGAGCTGGCTGCGGCCGTGTACAGGGCCTCGGAGCCGGTGCGGCGGAAGGCAGGCGCGGGTGTAAGGCGGCAGCTGCTCGCGCTGGACGCGGCACGGTACGGGGCGAGGGACCTGGCGGCCCAACTCATGGGCAGTAGAGGTGGCGTGTGAGCCGCCGTCCGCATGGGATGTGCTGTGGGCGACCGGATGGACGAAGGGTTCGACGGTCGGGGCGCCGGTCGCCGGGCATTCGGCCGCGGTCGAGGAGATCGCGACCGTGGCAGCCGGGGAGCGGGAGTTCGTCGTCACCAGCGGGGCCGACGATGCGGTACGGGTGTGGGACGCGGCAAGCGGTGAGCAGATCGGCGGTCCTGTCACCGGGCACGAGTGCTGTGCGTCGGTGGCCGCGATCCATCTCGATGGCATGGGAGACACTGGTACTCGGACGCTGCTGATCCTCGGGGAGTGGGACAACGGCCTGGCCGTCTTCGACCTGTTGACCGGTCGCAAAATGGCCGAGGGCGCGACCACCGGCGCGCTCGCCTTGGCCGGACTGGTGGTCGGTGGACGGCCGTTGGTGTTCACCGGCGGCGGCGAGGGGTACGGGCTGGCGAGAGTGTGGGATCTCGCGGCCGATACGTGGAGCGGGGAGCTGCGGCCCGGTCACCTGGAGGCCGTGGTGGCAGTGGCCGCCGTGCAGGACGGCCCTCGACTCGTCGGGGTGACGGGCAGCGAGGACAGCACCGCGTGCGTCTGGGATCTGTCCACCGGCACGCGGATCGGTGCTCCGTTCACCGGCCACAACGGCAGTGTGCGAGCCGTGGCCGCTACAGCGGTCGACGGCCGACTGTTGGCGGTGACCGGCAGCAACGATCAGACCGCACGGCTCTGGGACGCGACGACTGCCGAACAGATCAGCGTGCTGCTGACCGGCCACGGCACGGTGACCTGCGTGGCGAGCGCGGTCATCGACCATCGCGCCCTCGCGGCGATCGGGACCAGGCACGGAACGGTGAGGGTATGGGACCTGGGCGCTGACACGCAGGTGGGCACCGACCTGCTCTTCCCCATGCCGGTCGACGCCGTGGGTATCACGCCGGCCGGACGCATCGCGGTCGCCTTCGGACATGAGGTGGCCGTGTTCACCGCACACTGAAACGACGACCGCATCGCGGAGTAATCAGGTACACCAGCCAAGACCGGCAGTCGGAACTCGTGGACCCAAACTGGATCCCGGCGGCCGTGACCGCGATCGCGGTCACGCTGATCCTGCTCGCGTGCGGATCACCGGGTTCCTCGTCTACGCCTACCCGGCACTGCGGAAACCGCTGAGCGCCGCCGCGGGCATCGCGGGGGTGCTGGGCGTGGTGGCGGCGCTGATCGTCTCCATGTGCCGCCGGTGACCCTGGTGCGGCCCTCCCCGCCTCGGGGGCCAGGAGGGCCGCACCCCGCCACCGTTTCGCCGTTGCGCAACGGGGCCCCTAACAAGTTGCCCAACCGGGCGCTCAACGAGTTGCTCAACGCACTTGGCCAGCGGTCGCTGCGCCGCAGGTGGCAGGCGGTATCGGCGCTGACCCGCTACGGCGACACCTCTTCCTGACCACCAGGAAGAGCGCCTTCCCTCTGAGAGCCTGTCGGGTGGCCGGTTGATTACGCCGCGATGAGGTCCTCGACGGTCTTGGTTCGGGCCGTTTTGCGGTGGAACTCGTGGCTCCACCGCGATGGCTGCCCGGCGAGCCGGACGAGCATCAGGCGGATCATCGCCACCTCGATCACGCCCCCGGAGGTCGCGGTCAGCCGTTCGCAGTCGCGGGCCAGCCGACGGTTTCGGACCAGCCAGCGGCGGGGCAGGACCTTGAAGCCCGTGACGTCGTCGGTCCGCTTCACGATCTCGACGACGATGTTCAACGCGTCGCGGGCCCATGAATGCAGCGTGGAATCAACGGAGTTGGCGTATCCGCCGTCGGCCCACACCAGGCTGCCGTGCGGAAGCCGGCGGCGAGCCGGGCCAGGACGGTGCGGCCTCCGGCCCGGTCCTGCACGGACGCGGAGGTGACGGCAACGCATGACCTCGCGGTGCGCCGCGCTGTAGGAGCGGAGCTTGTCGGTGACGACCACCCTCGGCACCGTACGGGTCTTCTTTATCAGGCGGCGGAAGAAGCGTCTTGCCGCGGTCTTGTCCCGCCGATTCTGGACGAGGATGTCGAGGACGTTGCCATTCTGGTCGACGGCCCGCCACAGATACTTCAGCTCGCCGTTGCCCTTGATGAAGACCTCGTCCAGGTGCCACTTGTCCCCGGGCCGTGGCCGACGGCGGCGCAGTCGGTCGGCATAGGCCTGTCCGAACTTCGTACACCAGCGGCGGATCGTCTCGTAGGAGACGCTGATGCCGCGCTGCAGCATCAGCTCCTCCACCTCGCGGGATGACAATGGGAAGCGGAAGTACAGCCACACGCAGTGGGAGATCACCTCGACCGGTACCGGTGCCCTTTGTACGACGGCGGCGTACTGCCCACGGACAACCCCCTCCACCGTGATCAACCCGAAGATCATCCTCCCCGTCAGCCAACGTGACAGTGCTGGCTGGTGACCTCGGCGATCGCCTCCGGGTAAGAGAGGAAGCGCACTTCCGGACTCGTGCTGGTGGTCGGTGTCGACATCGGGCCGGGGCTCACGGCATCCGGCGGATGCGATCGCAAGGCGGAGGAGGCACCGGCCACGCAACCGTTCGAGTTAGATAAGAGTCTAGCCTCGCGCTTTCGCGAGTGTGAGTGTCCGAGGCTTGATCAAATAAGCGAGGAGTGCCTCTGACCTGGGACGATGGGACTTGTCTAGGGTCCATGT
>NZ_JBEXPH010000049.1:0-48253 GCF_040611955.1 Streptomyces sp. NPDC006510
GCGGCGCGGCGGCGGGACGCGGCCGCAGGGCCGCGTAGCCGTACGGACCGGCACACACGAGGGGCGCCCGGAGGGATCCGGGCGCCCCTCGCGCAACCTCGCCCGCCGCCTACACGTCCGCACCCTCCGCCCGGGTCACCGCGCCCAGCGCCGCGTGGGCCTCGGACATCACCCGTTCCACCAGCTCCGCACAGCTGGGCAGATCCTCGATCAGGCCCGCCACCTGACCCGAGGCCATCACTCCCAGATCCGTCCGGCCGTCGACCATGGACGCCTTCAGCAGCATCGGTGTGTTGGCCGCCAGCAGGACCTGGCTCCACGACAGGTCCTTGCCGTGTTTCATCGCGAGACCGTCGCGCACCATCCGGGACCAGCTCGTCCCGGAGATCCGCCGGAAACCCGCCGCTCGGCGCACCGCCTGGGCCAGTGCCTGGACCCGGCCCGCGTTCTCCAGCGCGGCGACCATCTCCGTACGCAGCATCCGGTGCGGGAGCCCGTCCACCGCCCTGGTGACCGTGATGTCCTTCACGCCCGCCGCCAGATACCGGGCCTTCACCGCGTCCGGCACGGTCGAGTCCGACGTCAGCAGGAACCGGGTGCCCATCGCGATGCCCGCCGCCCCGTACGCCAGCGCCGCGACCAGGCCCCGGCCGTCACGGAAGCCGCCCGCCGCGATCACCGGGATGTCCACCGCGTCGACCACCTGGGGCAGCAGCACGGTGGTCGCCACCTCACCGGTGTGCCCGCCGCCCTCGCCGCCCTGCACGATCACCGCGTCCGCGCCCCACGCCGCGACCTTCTCGGCATGACGCCGGGCGCCGACCGACGGGATCACGACCACACCCGCGTCCTTCAGTTCGGCGATGAGTTCCTCCGAGGGGGCCAGCGCGAAGGACGCCACCTGCACGCCCTCGTCGATGATGATCCGTACCCGCTCGCGCGCGTCGCCCGCGTCGGCACGCAGATTGACGCCGAACGGCTCGTCCGTACGGGACTTGACCTCCCGCACCGCCGCCCGCAGCTGCTGGGTGGTCATCGTCGCGGAGGCCAGGATGCCCAGCGCGCCGGCGCGGGCCGTGGCGGAGACCAGGCGGGGGCCCGCGACCCAGCCCATGCCGGTCTGGACGATGGGGTGGCGGACCCCGACGAGGTCCGTGAGGGCCGTCCGCATCAGACCCTGACCTCGCGGTTCCGGGTGCCCTGCGGGTCGATGACCTCGCGGATCAGGGTCAGCTCCGCGGCGGTCGGCTCCCGGGTGTACGGGACGTCGTCGGCGATCGTGAGCGCGAAGCCGGTGGCCTCGCGGACCTGGTCGACGGTGACGCCGGGGTGCAGCGAGGCCAGGCGCATCGAACGGTCCGGGGTCGCGAAGTCCAGGACGCCGAGATCGGTCACGACGCGCGGGATGCGGTGGAAGCGGGTCGCCGACGGACCGGCCGCCGCGGCACTGTCGTGACCGACCCCGCAGATCATGTCGACGCGCTCGACGAAGACCCGGGTGGAGTGTCTGGGGATCCAGTAACTGACCGGGTTGTTCAGGGTGTTGACCGGTGCGCCGCGCACGCCGAGCAACTGGCGGGAGGGCTGCTCCCAGTCGCCGATGCAGGAGATGTTCTGGTTGCCGAACCGGTCGATCTGGCTCGCCCCCATCATCACGTGACGCCTGCCGCCGGTGACCATGGTGAGGTGATGGCGGTAGGGCAGCCAGCCCTCCGTCGTACCGTCCGGGCCGACGAGCAGCGCCTCGCCGTCGGTGAGCAGCAGATCGGGCGAGAAGGTGCGTCTGGCGAGCCGGGCGCCGACGGACGGGACGAGGCCCATCGGGCTGGCGAGCACCTCGCCGTTGTCGCGCCAGGCATCGGCGCAGGCGATCACGCAGTACTCGGCCCGGGTGGCCGCGGTCGGGTTCGCGGTCGCGTTCTCCGTGGTCACTTCTGCTCCTCGCGCCAGGTCCGGACGGCCGACTGGTAGCTCTTCTCGTCGCCCCCGGCGGGCAGGAAGCGCTCGCTGAAGGCCGCCCAGGCATCGGGGTCGGCGGCGGCGGTCGCGTACGCCTTCTGGAACGCCTCGTCGCGCGGATGGTCGGGCACGCAGGAGGTGAAGTGCGCGCCGTTCGGGGTCTCGACGACACCGGTGACGGAGTGCCGCTTGACGAGGAGGGTCTGCGGGGCGGCCTCCCGGGTCAGTTCGGACGTGTCCACGAGGCGTTCGCAGGACATGTACGCGGTGTCCGCGGCCTCGCAGAAGAGGTCGTCGAAGTACGGGTCCGGGCCGAGGTACTGGCCGTTGCCGGACCGGTCGGCGCGGTTCAGGTGGACCAGCGCGGCGTCCATCCGCAGCGCGGGCATCGCGACGAACTCCTCGCCGTCCGCGTACGGTGAAGTGACCGGGCGCAGGCCCGGGTTGACCCGCATCACGTCGGAACCGATACCGGCGCGCACGGGGAGGAACGGCAGCCGGTTCGCGGCGGCGTGCAGCCCCCACATGAACATGGCCTCGTCGATCTCCATCAGCTCGAACGCACCGCGCTGGCGGGCCGTCCTGAAGTGGGGTTCGAGCGGGATCGAGTCGAGCGTGACGAAGGCCGTGACCAGTTTCCGGATCTTGCCGGCGGCGGCGAGCAGACCCACGTCGGGGCCGCCGTACGAGACCACGGTGAGATCGGTGACCCGGGAGCGGAGCAGTGCCCGCACCAGCGCCATGGGTTTGCGGCGCGAGCCCCAGCCGCCGATGCCGATCGTCATCCCGTTGCTGAGCCGGGAGACGACGTCGTCGGCCGTCATGGTCTTGTCGGTCATGGTCATGCCTCCTTGCCGAACGTTTCGCGGACCCGGCCGGCGACTCCGCTGAGGTTGGCCTCGAAGGTGAAGCCCTGCTCGAAGCGGTAGCTGCGGCGTACGTCCACCGGGTCGATGCCGTTGATGGCGGCCTTCGCCAGCCGGATCAGATACCCGTCCTTGCGCGCTATCTCGCCCGCCAACTCCAGTGCCGCACCGAGAAGTTCGTCACGCGGTACGACCTTCCAGACCGAGCCGTGGGCGTGCAGTTCGGCGGCGGTGGCGGTGCGCGAGGTGTAGTAGAGCGCGCGCATCAGATGCTGGGGTACGAGGCGGGCCAGATGGGTCGCCGCGCCGAGCGCGCCCCGGTCCAGCTCGGGCAGGCCGAACGTGGCGTCGTCGCTCGCCACGATCGCATCCGCGTTGCCGACGAGGCCGATGCCGCCGCCGAGGCAGAAGCCGTTCACCGCGGCGACGACCGGGACCTCGCACTCGTACACGGCGGCGAACGCCTCGTAGCAGCCGCGGTTGGCGCCGATCAGGGTGTCGTGTCCGGTGTCGCGCTGCATCTCCTTGATGTCGACGCCCGCGTTGAATCCGCGTCCGGTGGCGGCCAGCGCGACGCAGCGGACCTCGGGGTCGCGGCCCGCCGCGCGGAGTGCGTCGGCCAGGTCGTACCAGCCCCGCACGGGGAGTGCGTTGACGGGCGGGTGGTCGACCGTGACGAGCCGGATGCCCTTGCCGGGACTTGTGGTGGAGACACCCATGAGCGAATCAGCTACCTTTCCACCAAACATTTGTTAGGTGTGGAAGGTAGCAGCCTGCCCCCGCATCGCCAACAAGGAGGCGAGTGATGACTGGTCTGTGCGACGGCCGCGTGGTGATCGTGACGGGTGCGGGGCGCGGGCTCGGCCGGGCCCACGCGCTCGCCTTCGCCGCCGAGGGCGCGAAGGTGGTCGTCAACGATCTGGGCGTCGGCCCCGGCGGCGACGGCGGCTCCCTGGACCCGGCCCGGCAGGTGGCCGACGAGATCGGGGCGGCGGGCGGCGAGGCGGTCGCGCACGGGGGTGACATCGCCACGACCGAAGGGGCCGCGTCGCTGGTCGCGGCCGCGCTGGAGGCTTTCGGGCGGCTGGACACGCTGGTCAACAACGCCGGATTCCTGCGCGACCGGATGCTGGTGAATCTGGACGAGGGCGACTGGGACGCCGTGATGCGGGTCCATCTCAAGGGCCATTTCCTGCCGTTGAGGCATGCGGCGGCGCACTGGCGGGCCGAGGCGAAGGCGGGCCGCACACCGGCCGCCCGGGTGATCAACACCAGCTCCGGCGCGGGGTTGCTCGGCAGTGTCGGCCAGGGCAACTACTCCGCCGCGAAGGCCGGGATCGTCGGCCTGACGCTGGTCGCCGCCGCGGAAATGGGCCGGTACGGGGTCCAGGTCAACGCGATCGCCCCGGCGGCCCGGACCCGGATGACCGAGCAGACCTTCGCGCAGGCGATGGCGGCGCCGGGGGAGGGCGGGTTCGACGCGATGGCCCCGGAGAACGTGTCCCCGCTGGTGGTGTGGCTCGGCTCGGCCGCGAGCGAGGGGGTGACCGGGCGGGTCTTCGAGGCGGAGGCCGGGCGGATCACGGTCATGGAGGGCTGGCGGCCCGGCCCCACCGCGGACCGGGGTGCGCGGTGGGCACCGGCTCAGGCGGGGGAGACGGTACGGAAGCTGCTCGCGGAGGCGGAGCCGGCGCAGCCGGTGTACGGGGCGGTATCCAGCAGCTCCGGCGTCTGAGGGGCGTTGCCCTCCACTCCGGAGCCCGTCCTACGTGTTGCAGTCCAGCACCGTACGGCACAGCCCGCACCGCGCCCGCAGCCTGCCCCGCACCGGGACCCGGATGCGCTGGTGGCAGGTCGGGCACGCGAAGGAGACCCGCAGCCCGTCCGGGCCGCCCTCGAAGGCGTACGGAACATTGGGGGCCGCGGGGGCGCCCGGATGGTCCTGGGCGTGCCGCCGGTCCTTCGCGTAACGGCGGCGGCCCGCCCAGCCCGCCGCCGTGAGCGGCGGCTGCCGGGTGTCCCGCAGTGCCCGCTCCCGCCCCGCCTCGTACGCCTCGTAGGCCTGCGGGCTGGTGAACCACGGTGACGGGTCCTCGTCGAAGGCGAACGCCCGTTTGGCGAGGACGTATCCGAACTCCTCCGGGGTGAGATAGCCGAGCTTCTGGCTGGAGACCCGGTCCTCGCGGAAGGCGTCGAGCAGCAGCCACCCGGCGCCCAGGTACGTGGTCACGGTGTCGGTGAGGATCTCGTTGTCGCGCGTACCGGGGAACTCCAGGCCGAGGCGGTGCAGCAGCACATGCGTGACCTCGTGCGCGAGCGCGGCGCCGATGTCCCTGCGGTGGGTCCGGAAGCGGTCGTTGAGCTCGACGAAGTACTCGGGCCCCGCGGCGAGTTCGACAGCGGCGGCGTGCTCCATCGCGCGGAAGCCGACGATCACGCGGGCGTCCGGCAGATGCAGATGCTGGACCACCGCCCGCGCCACCCGCTGGGCGCCGAGATACAGATCGTCCTGGTCGGAGAAGGCGGCGTCGACGGGGGCGAGGCTGGTGGCGTAACCGCGGACACCGTCGTACGACAGCCGCCGGTACAACGCCGTGATCGCGGACCGGACCGTTTCGAGATGCGGGAATCCGTGGACCACCGGACTGCTGGTGCTCCGGCTGTCGTCCGCCACGTCCCACCCCCATCCACGAGGTCCGACCGGCTTTCACTGTAGCCGCAACGCCGTGGGCGATCTTGGCCGGAAAGTGAACCTTGTGGGGGCCGTGATCATTTCCCGATAATCCGAATCACGCCCTTGTCGGGGGCATGACCATCCATTCGGTGCTGTGCCGACCGCGGTCAGAACCCGGCCGGGGCGCAGGCACACCCCCCACAAGTACCCCCCACAAGCACCCCCCACGAAAGAAGGCAGTCTCTTGAAGCAGCTTCTGCGTGCCGTGAAGAGATGTTCCGTCATAGCCGCCGTCGTCCTCGCGGGCGTCAGCCTCCAGCCCGCCGGAGCGTCCGCGGCCCCCCTCCCGGTCGTCGGCGGGACCCGCGCCGCCCAGGGCGAATTCCCGTTCATGGTCCGGCTGTCGATGGGCTGTGGCGGCGCTCTCTACGCCAAGGACATCGTCCTCACCGCCGCGCACTGCGTGGACGGCTCGGGCAACAACACCTCCATCACCGCCACCGCGGGCGTCGTCGACCTCCAGTCCGCCGGTGCGATCAAGGTCAAGTCCACCAAGGTCCTCCAGGCGCCCGGCTACGACGGCGCGGGCAAGGACTGGGCGCTCATCAAGCTTGCCAAGCCCATCGACCTGCCGACCCTGAAGATCGCCACCGACACCACGTACAACACGGGCGACTTCACCATCGCCGGCTGGGGAGCGGCCAGCGAGGGCGGCGCCCAGCAGCGCTACCTGCTCAAGGCCTCCGTACCGTTCGTCTCCGACGCCGAGTGCCAGGCCGCATACGGCAGCAGCCTCATCCCCGGCGAGGAGATCTGCGCCGGGCTGATCGACACCGGCGGCGTCGACACCTGCCAGGGCGACTCCGGCGGCCCCATGTTCCGCAAGGACAACGCCGGAGCCTGGATCCAGGTGGGCATCGTCAGCTGGGGCCAGGGCTGCGCCCAGCCCGGCTACCCCGGCGTGTACAGCGAGGTCTCGACGTTCGCCGCCGACATCGCGTCCGCGGCAGCCACGCTCTGACCTCCGCCCCGGCCCCGGCAGCCGCCCCGGCCGGCACCTGAGTCACACCTGAACATCCCCGGGGGTGCCCGTCCGGACGGGCACCCCCGGGCCCAGCTCCGCATACGGCGCGCCCGCACCCTCCAGCTCCAGCACCCACACCTCGTTGACGCCCTCGCGCAGCACCGGTCCCGGCACGTACAGCGTCCGCTGCGCACCCAGCGACCAGTAGCGCCCCAGGCAGAAGCCGTTCACCCACACGAAGCCACGTGTCCAGTCGGGCAGTTCGAGCCCCGCATGCCCGGTGCCGCCCGGCCCGGAGAGCTCGAACGTCCCCCGGAACAGCCCGGTGGGCCCGGCCTCCTCGGCACTGCCGAACGCCACCCCGGCCACCGCGTCCGGCTCCTCGAACGCATCGAGCCGCAGCGCCCGCGCCCGCACCCCGTGCAGATACTGCCGCTCGTGCAGCACCCCGCCCGTGATCCCCTTGGGCTCGCCGAGCCGCGGCCCGTAATTGACACGGCCCAGCGACTCCACCCACAGCTCGACCTCGGCCGGCCCGGCCACCGGCTCGTCCAGGGTGCTGTTCTCCTCGGTCAGCACCCCCTCCCGAACCCCGTTCACATACACCACGGCCCGGTCCCTGAGCCCCGTCACACTCAGCTCGTAGGGCTGGCGCGGACCGGGAACACCCACCTGGTAGCGCACCAGCCCCCGGTCGACCCCCAGCTCCTCGAAGGTCGGCGGAACACCGGACGGCGCCGCCTCCTCGTCGCCCAGCGCCTCCAGCACGGCAGCCAGCGGCGCCCAGTCCGTCAGCTCGGCCCGCACCGGGTCCGCAAGCCCGACAGGCTCGGGCGGAAGCTCCGGAAGCGGCCCGTCCGCGTACTCCGCGAGCACCTCACGGAACAGCCGGAACTTCTCCGTGGGGCGGCCGTACTCGTCGATCGGCGCGTCGTAGTCGTACGACGTCACCGTCGGCAGGAAGTCCTGGTCCTGGATCGGACCCGACCGGTTCGCCCCCGCCCACCCGGCGAAGTTCGTCCCGCCGTGCGCCATGTAGATGTTCACCGACGCCCCGCACTCCAGGATCTCCCGCAGCGCCTCGGTGGCCTGCGCCGGCTTCCGCGTGATCGGCTCGGCACCCCAGTGCTCGAACCAGCCGCACCAGAACTCCATGCACATCAGCGGCCCCTTCGGCTGATGGCGGCGCAGCACCTCGAACGCCTTCTGCGCACCCGACCCGAAGTTCGCCGTGGCCAGCAGCCCCGGAACGGAGCCGCCCGTCAGCATGTGGTCCTCCGGCCCGTCGGAGGTGAACAGCGGCACGGCCACCCCGCGCTCACGCAGCATCCCGGCCATCCACTGGAGGTAGACCTGATCGGAGCCGAAACTGCCGTACTCGTTCTCCGCCTGGACCATGATCACCGGCCCGCCGCGCCCGATCTGGCGCTGCACCACCTGCGGCAGCAGCGCCGTGAACCACCGCTCCACGGCGCCCAGGTACTCCGGGTCACGGGACCGCACCCGCCGGCCGAACCGCCCCGTCACCCAGACCGGCAGACCACCGTTCTCCCACTCGGCACAGATGTACGGCCCCGGCCGTACGATCGCCCAGAGCCCGGCCCGCTGCGCCGCGTCCAGGAACCGGCCGAGCGCCGCCACATCCCGGAACCGGCCGGGCTGCGGCTCGTGCAGATTCCACGGCACATAGGTCTCGACGCAGTTGAGACCCATGGCGCGCAGCATCGACAGCCGGTGATCCCACTGCGCCTCGTGCACCCGGAAGTAGTGCAGGGCCCCCGACAGCAGCCGTACGGGCTTCCCGTCGAGCCGGAAGTGGTCGTCCCCCACGGTGAAGTCAGCCATCGTGCTCGTACTCTCCTGTGCGTGCGGTCCCCCGGAACCGCACGGTCCGGGCCCGTACGACAGCACGCACCACGGAGCGGGCGAACCCGGGAGGAATGTTGCCACCCACCTTCGCCCCCTGGCGTCCGGCCGGTCCATGGACAAAGATCACTGCTGTTTGGACACAATTGTTCGGACCAATCGTTCGGACTCACGGTTCGGACCGACGCGATGAAGACGAAGGGGAGGAAGGAAGGCCTCGATGTACCACACCTGGATGCGTTTCTTCACTCCCAGCCCGCTCCACCACCGGCTGGGCCTCGTCTGCCTGGGCGTGGGACTCCAGCACGGCGCACTGCCGACCGTCGGCCCACGCACCCTGGACCACCATGTGGCCGTCGTCATCAACTCCGGCAGCGGCTGGTTCACCGGCCCCGACGGCCGCCGGGTGCCCGTCACCGCGCCCAGCCTGATCTGGCTGACGCCCGGCACCCCGCACCACTACGGCGCCGACCCGGGCACCGGCTGGGACGAGAGCTTCGTCGACTTCACCGGCCCCGCCACCACCACCTACACCGAACTCGGCTACATCGAGCCCGACCGCCCACTCGTCCCGCTCGCCGACACGGCGGGCCCACGCGCCGCGATCGGACGGATCGTACGCGCGGCACGGCGCGGCAACCCGCTGCTGGAGGTCGAGACCGGCGCCGCCGTCCACGAACTCCTCGTCGCGCTGCGCCGGGCCCGCGCCGATGTCAGCCCCGACGGCGACCCCGTCCTGCAGGCCCTCGCCCGCGACGCCTTCCAGCCGCTGTCCGTCGCCGAGCACGCCGCCCGGCACGGCATGACACCCGCCGAACTGCGCACGGCGGTACGCCGGGGCGCCGGCTGCAGCCCCAAGGACTACCTCCTCGGCATCCGGCTCGGCCGCGCCAAGGAACTCCTCGCCGCCACCGATCTGCCGGTCGCCGCCGTCGCCCGACGCGTCGGCTACGACGACCCGGCGTACTTCTCCCGGCTCTTCGCCCGCCGGGTCGGCACCGCCCCGGTCCGCTTCCGCGAACAACAGGGCCGCAATGTCCCCGGCGGCTGGAGCGACCAGGTCCCGGACCCGGAACACCCACCGACGATCACCCCGCTGGGCCCGGCCGTCTAAGCTCGCTGACCATGACCACGAGGGACATCGACGAGTCCGTGAGCGCGGAACTGAACCGGCTGCGCGAGAGCATCGACAACATTGACGCCGCTGTTGTCCATATGCTCGCCGAGCGCTTCAAGTGCACCCAGCAGGTCGGCCACCTCAAGGCCGCCCACCAGCTCCCCCCGGCCGACCCGGCCCGCGAGAGCAGGCAGATCGCCCGGCTGCGGCAGCTGGCGGAGAGCGCGCACCTTGATCCGGCCTTCGCCGAGAAGCTGCTGAACTTCATCGTGGCGGAGGTCATCCGCCACCACGAACGGATCGCGGAGGAATCGGCGTCGAACGGGGAGGCCTGAGCCCCGGGGACGGAGGGCCCACCGACCGACGCGCCCTGCGCCTCGACCGCACCACCCAGGCACTCACCAGCAGCCCGAACCCCGTGGCCAGCACGACGAGCCCGGCGCCCGCCGACTCGTTGACGTGATCACCGTTGCCCTCCGGGGCGGGCAGCCCGGCAGCCGCGCAGTGGGGGAGGACCAGCAGGCCCACCCCCACCAGGGCCGGCACCGCCCAGCCGAACCGCTCACGGTGCGAGGACCGGGCCGAGACCAGAGCACCCACGGTCAGCAGCACCGCACAGCCGAACGCCGGCAGCACCGTGAACGTCAGCCACTCGGACAGCAACGGCCGCCAGTACCACTGCGACTCCGGCCGCGGCCCGTCGAAGTAGTACAGGGTCCGCGGCTGCGGCTCACCCAGGAAGTCCCGGACGGTCCCGGGCACCAGACCGCCCAGCAGCCCGCCGGCGAAGACGAGACCCGCGTACCGCGCCGCTGCCCTGCCGCCCTCCCGCCACCGGGCCGCCGGGACGACCCGGAGAACCAGCACGGCACACCAACCCGCCAACAGCCCCAGGAACACACCCTTGACCGCCCCGTAACCGATCGGGGTCCAGACGTTCCACGGATAGTTCTCCGTGTACGCGGCCCGCCGGCTCCCCGCGAGACACCAGGCGACCGCACCAGCGGCCACACCCCACGGAGCGACCCCCACGACCCACCGCCGCTCACCGCGCGAACCCCCGGCGCCCTGACCGGCCACCCCCCGCTCCGCTTCGGACACTGCCCGCCCCATCCGCTCCGACACTCCGCCCGGCACCGGACCCCGGCACCCGTCGCAACGCGGGACGCGGCAGCCGCCCGCACGGTTGCACGGCCCGGCCACCGTCCGGCCGACAAGAACGACGAGTACCGGAGTTTCCTCGGCGACCGGTCGTGCCCGCCCCCTCTCTCTCCCGCGAAGGCCCCCGAACCCTCCCGCCCCGCCTCCGCTCAGCCGTGGGAGAACCCGCCTGCGGCCCGCCCACCGCGTACGGCAGCATGGACGCATGTCCGTACTGACGCGCGACGAAGCGCAGACCCGAGCCCAGTTCCTCGACGTACACCGGTACACGATCGACCTCGATCTGACCACGGGGGAGGAGACCTTCGACTCCCGCACCGTCATCCAGTTCACCGCAGCCGCGGCCGGAGACACCTTCGTCGAGCTCAAGCCGGCCACCCTGCGCTCGATCAGCCTCGACGGACAGCCCCTCGACCCCGCAGACCTCGTCGAGAACCGCTTCCCGCTGACCGCACTCACCGCCGGTACCCACGAACTGCGCATCGACGCCGCCATGCGCTACTCCCGCACCGGCGAAGGCATGCACCGCTTCACCGACCCCACCGACGGCGAGACCTACGTCTACACCCAGCTCTTCATGGAAGACGTCCAGCGCGTCTTCGCCGCATTCGACCAGCCCGACCTCAAGTCCGTCTTCGAACTCACCGTCACCGCCCCCGAAGGCTGGACCGTCCTCGGCAACGGCATCGCCGAACACCGCGGCGACGGCCGCTGGGCCCTGGCAGCCACCCCGCTCATCTCCACCTACCTCGTCGCCGTCGCCGTCGGTCCCTGGCACTCCGTGACCACCGAACACGCCGGACTGCCCTTCGGCATCCACTGCCGCCGCTCGCTGGCCCCCCACCTCGACGCGGACGCCGACGAGATCCTCGACATCACCCGGGCCTGCTTCGACCGCTTCCACGAAAAGTTCGACGAGCCCTACCCGTTCGACTCGTACGACCAGGCATTCGTCCCCGAGTTCAACGCCGGCGCCATGGAGAACCCCGGACTCGTCACCTTCCGCGACGAATTCGTCTACCGCTCCGCCGTCACCGACACCGAACGCCAGACCCGCGGCATGGTCATCGCCCACGAAATGGCCCACATGTGGTTCGGCGACCTCGTCACCCTCGCCTGGTGGGACGACATCTGGCTCAACGAGTCCTTCGCCGAGTACATGGGCTACCAGACCCTCGCCGAAGCCACCCGCTTCACCGACACCTGGGTCGACTTCGGCGTCGCCCGCAAGGGCTGGGGCTACGACGCCGACCAGCGCCCCTCCACCCACCCCGTCGCCCCGGACCCGGCCGCCGTCCCCGACACCGCGTCCGCCATGCTCAACTTCGACGGCATCTCCTACGCCAAGGGCGCGTCCGCCCTGCGCCAACTCGTCGCCTGGCTCGGCGAGAAGGACTTCCTGGCCGGCATCAACGCCCACTTCGCCCGCCACAAGTTCGCCAACGCCACCCTCGCCGACTTCATCGACAACCTCGCATCGGCCACCGACCGCGACGTCCACGCCTGGGCCGACGCCTGGCTGCGCACCACCGGAGTCGACACCCTCACCTCCCGCGTCGGGGAATCCGACGGCACCTGGTCCCTCACCGTCGCCCACGACGGCAGCCGCCCCCACCGCATCGCCGTCGGCGCCTACGACCACGCCACGGACACCGGCACCGGCCGGCTCGTCCTGCGCGACCGGTTCGAGATCGACGTCCCGCACAACGGCACACCCGAGGCGCGCCCCGGCAACCGCCCCGCGCTCCTCGTCCTCAACGACGGCGACCTCAGCTACGCCAAGGTCCGCCTCGACGCCCGGTCCTGGGAAACCGTCGTCAACGGCCTGGCCGGCATCCCCGACGCCCTGACCCGCGCCGTCATCTGGAACACCGCCCGCGACATGGTCCGCGACGGCGAACTCGCCCCCGCCACCTACCTCGAAGCGGCCCGCACCCACCTCCCGCACGAAACCGACCTCGCCCTCGCCCAGGGCGTACTCGCCTTCGCCGACACCCACATCGCCCGCCGCTACCTCGGCCCCGAGGACCGCCCCGCCGCCCTCGCCACCCTCACCGCCCTGTGCCGCGACCTCATCCGCCGCACCGAGGACGGCCACAACCCCGGCCTCCGCCTCATCGCCGTACGCCACCTCATCGACGCCGCCACCCAGCCCGACACCATCCAGGACTGGCTCACCAACGGCACCGTCCCCGGCGGACCCGAACTCGACCCCGAACTGCGCTGGCGCATCCTCACCCGCCTCGCCGTCCTCGGCGCCATCGACGAAACCACCATCGCCGCCGAACTCGAACAGGACCCCAGCGCCACCGGACAGGAGGGCGCCGCCCGCTGCCGCGCCGCCCTCCCCACCCCCGAGGCCAAGGCCACCGCCTGGCACGCACTGTTCAACGACGACAGCCTCTCCAACTACCTCTTCACCGCCACCGCCCAGGGCTTCTGGCAACCCGAACAGACCGACCTCGTACGCGAATACGTGCCCCGCTACTACCCCGAGGCCACCGCGCTCGCCGCCCGCCGCGGCCCCGCCATCGCGGACGCCGCGGGACGCCACGCCTTCCCGGCGTACGCCGTCGACGCCGAGAACCTCCGCCTCGGCGAACAGGCCCTCGGCGACAAGGCACTCATCCCCGCCCTCCACCGCAAGCTCACCGACCAGACCGACGACCTGCGCCGCGCCCTCAACGTACGCAACACCCACTGACCCACAGGCCCGCACCCGCACCACCCGTGCCCGGCGCCACCCCACCACAGGGAGGCGCCGGGCACACCCATGTCCGGCGCCACACCCATACCACCGGAGCCCCCGGCCACACCCGCCACTCCACCACCCATCCCCCTTTCGAGTTCACATCCCGCAGCTCCACGGCCGCGCCCCCGGAAACCCCGACAAGCTGGCATGTCCACCCATGCCCGGCCACGCGCACCCGAAGGGCCCAACACCATGCCCACCCCACTTCCGCCCCCACCCCTCGCCGGAACCACCACCGGTCCCACCGCCCTGCGCCCCCTCGTCGACACCGTCCTCACCGCACTCCACGACGGAGCCCACCGACGGGACGGCCCCCTGCCCGCGGGCGGCCCCGACGCCGTCACCCCACGGATGCGCACCGCCACCCACCCCGTCATCCCCGACCACGGCACCGGCCCCCACCACGCCCTGCGCACCCTCGTCACCGCCCTGACCGAAGGCGCCGCAGACCCCGCGGACCCCCTCTGCGCAGCCCACCTCCACACCCCACCCCTCGCCCTCGCCGCCGCGGCGGACCTCGCCGCCTCCGCCCTCAACCCCTCCATGGACTCCTGGGACCAGGCCCCCGCCGCCTCCGCCCTCGAAGCCGACATCACCGCCGCCCTGGCCGCCGAGGTCTACCCCCACCGACCCACCCCCGACGCACTCATCACCACCGGCGGCACCGAGGCCAACCAGCTCGCCCTCCTCCTCGCCCGCGAACGCAACGGCCCCGTACAGACCATCTGCGCCGCCAACGCCCACCACAGCATCACCCGCGCCGCCTGGCTCCTCGGACTTCCCGAACCCGTCGTCATCCCCGCCCCCACCGGCGTCATGGACCTCGCCGCACTCGAAGTGGCCCTCACCCGGCACCACCGCCCCCACCGTGCCCTCTTCGTAACCGCCACCGCAGGCACCACCGACACCGGCCGGATCGACCCACTCGCCGACATCGCCGAGCTCTGCACCGCCCACGGCGCCGAACTCCACATCGACGCCGCCTACGGCGGCCCCCTCCTCCTCAGTCCCACCCACCGGGGCAAGGTCCACGGCCTGGACCGCGCCCACAGCGTCACCCTCGACCTCCACAAACTCGGCTGGCAACCCGCGCCCGCGGGCATCCTCGCCGTCCCCCACCGCCACCACCTCGACCCGCTCCACCACCGAGCCCCCTACCTCAACGCCGACGACGACACCGAAGCCGGCCTCCCCGACCTCCTCGGCCGCTCCCTGCGCACCACCCGACGCCCCGACGCCCTCAAGATCGCCGTCACCCTCCAGGCACTCGGCCGCAACGGACTCGCCGACCTCATCGACCGCACCCTCGCCACCGCCCAACAATTCGCCGACCTCATCGCCCGAACCCCCACCCTCGACCTCTACGACCGCCCCACCATCAGCACCGTCCTCTTCCGCCCCACCGACGCCGACGACAACACCGTCGCCACCATCCGCCGCACCCTCCTCACCCGCGGCCAGGCCGTACTCGGCCGCGCCCACACCGACAACCGCCTCTGGCTCAAAGCCACCCTCCTCAACCCCCACACCACCCCCCAACACCTCCGCTCACTCCTCGACCTCGTCAACCAACTCACCAACGACCTCGCGGAAGGCAACACCCCCCGATGACCGACCTCCCCACCCCCGACACCGACCGGCCGCACGACCTCATCGGCATCGGCATCGGCCCCTTCAACCTCTCTCTCGCCGCCCTCGCCCACGGCGTCCCCGCCGACCCCCAACCCCTCACCACCGCCTTCTACGAACAACGCCCCGCCTTCCACTGGCACCCCGGCCTCCTCATCGACGGAGCCAGCCTCCAAGTCCCCTTCCTCGCCGACCTCGTCACCCTCGCCGACCCCACCAGCCCCTGGACCTTCCTCAACTACCTGCGCAGCCGCGACCGACTCTTCCCCTTCTACTTCGCCGAACGCTTCCACATCCAACGCGCCGAATACGACGCCTACTGCCGCTGGGTCACCGACCGGCTCCCCGGCCTCCACTTCGACCACCAGGTCGACGCCGTCCGCTGGAACAACCAACGCAAGCTCTTCGAAATCGACTTCACCCAGCTCGACAGCCAAGGCGAAGCCGAAGCGCTCGGCCGCGCCCACGCCCGCCACATCGCCCTCGGCATCGGCACCGAGCCCTACATCCCCGAACCCCTCAAACCCCTCACCGAAGCCGAGAACGTCCCCGTCATCCACTCCGCCGACTACCTCGACCACCGCCAAGAACTCCTCGACGCCACCCACATCACCGTCATCGGCTCCGGACAGTCCGGCGCCGAAATCTTCCTCGACCTCCTCCGCGCCCGCCCCCAGGGCCACGAAAACCTCCACTGGCTCGCCCGCACCCAGGCCTTCGCCCCCATGGAGTACTCAAAACTCGGCCTCGAACACTTCACCCCCGACTACAGCCGCTACTTCCACGCCCTCCCCGAAGCCGTACGGGACGAACTCGTCCCTCGCCAGTGGCAACTCCACAAAGGCATCGACGCCGACACCATCGCCGCCATCCACGACGAGCTCTACCGCCGCACCCTCCACGGCGGCTGGCCCGACACCACCCTCACCCCCGGCGTCTCCGTACGCACCGCAGGACGCGTCGCCAACACCCGCATCGAACTCCACCTCGAACACACCCAGCAGAACACCCGCTCCCGCCTCACCACCGACGCCGTCGTCCTCGCCACCGGCTACCGCGAACGCTCCCTCGACCGCATCCTCACCGGCCTCGACCCCCACATGCGCCGCGACGCCTCCGAACGCCCCCGCATCGACGACCGATTCCGCCTCGTCCTCGACCCCACCGTCACCGGCAACGTCTACGTACAGAACGCCGAACGCCACACCCACGGCGTCGGCGCCCCCGACCTCGGACTCGCCGCCTGGCGCAGCGCCACCATCCTCAACGACCTCACCGGCACCAACCCCTACCCGCTCCCCGAACGCACCGCCTTCACCACCTTCGGCCTCACCCCACAGAACCCCCGCGTCCCCACCCAAGGACCCGACCTCATCCCCCTCGCCCAGAACAACTGACACCCACCCCCACAAAGAAGGCGGCCGCCCCCTCCCGAAGGAGAAGACGGCCGCCCCACGACGACACCGCCGGACAGCCCTAGAACACCGACGTGCCCTCACGCGTCAGACGCCAGTCCACCGACGCGAACTGCGCACCGTCCACCGAACCCTTCGCCTGCACCCAGGCGATGATCGTGTTACGGATCTCCTCCGAGTTCGCCCACAACTGCTTCGCGCCCGCGACATGCGGGAAGTTCCCGCCACCACTCGCCCGGTAGTTGTTCACCGCCAGCACGAACTCCGCCGCCGGGTCGATCGGCTTCCCCCCGAACGAGAGATTGACGATCCGCGAACCATTCGGCTTCGCGATGTCGATCTCATACGTCAGACCCGACACCGCGTCATAGTTGTAATCCGGGATGTTGTCCGCGTTCGTCAACTTCGCCGTATCCACCGGCGCACCCACCGGAGTCTGCACGTAGTACCGCGCCGAGAACTCCAGATAGTCCTTCAGCTGCGCACCGGTCAACAACCGCGCCTCAAGCGTGTTCTCGAACGGATACAGACCCGCCGCATCCTTGATCGTCACATTCCCGGCCGGGATCCGCGCCGTACGCGAGAAGCACGACGCCTGGGACAGAACCGGAAGCGCCGCGTACGCGCCACCCGCCAGCGCCGCCTTCACCGTCTCCGCCTGGACCACATTGATCAGGTCGATGATCGGCTCGTCCTTCCAGGCGGCCTCCTCCGTCGTCATCGCCGCCGTCGACGTACCGATGACCTGGTTGACGTACGCCACAACCTTCTTGTGCTCGTCCGCCAGCAGCCGCGTGATCCCGGGATCCTCCGCCACGGTGTTGGAGTTCAGCACCTGCGAACCCGCCTTCTCCACCACCCAGCGGCCCTTCTCCCGCACCAGATCGAAGTCGAACAGCGTCAGCCGCTGCCCCCACTTCAACGGCTCGGAGAGCACCACCTTCTTGCCGGTCTGCTTGTTCTCCACGAAATACTCGGGGATCTCCTGGTGCGCGTGCCCGACCAGAATCGCGTCGATCCCCGGAACCTGCTCGGCCACCAGACCGGCCGCGTTCTCGACGTACGGGATCTGATCACCGTACGACGACGTGCCACTGCTGCCCGAGTGCGCCGAAACGATCACCACATCCGCACCCATGGAGCGAAGCCGCGGCACGAACTTCGCCGCCTGCTCCTCCAGCCCCGGGAACACCATCTTCCCGCTGACGTTCGCCTTGTCCCAGATGGCGATACCCGGATTGGTCAGCCCCAGGATCGCGACCTTCACATCCGGACCGTGCGGCGTACGCATCCGCTTGATCACATACGGGGCGAACGCCGGCCGCAGCGTCTTCGCATCCAGCGCGTTCGCACCCAGCAGCGGGAAGTCGCACTGCTCCTCGAACTTCCGCAGCACCGGAATGCCGTAGTTGAACTCGTGGTTGCCGAGCGCCGCGGCGTCGTACCCGATCGCATTCATCGCCTGAGCCATCGGATGCACCGGACCACGCTTCGCCGTGATCGGGTCGATCTTGGCGTAGTAGTACGACAACTGGGTGCCCTGGATCGTGTCGCCCGCATCGATCAACAGCGTGTTGCGGCGGCCCTTCTCCCGGCGTACCTGATCCACCAGCGTCGAGATCTTCGCCAGACCGACATCGTTGTGCGCCTTGTCGTCGAACTCCTTGTCCGTGAAGTAGTCCCAGTTGAAGACGTTCCCGTGCAGATCGGTGGTGCCCATCACCGTGAACGAGTACCGCTTCGGCGGACGCCCGTGGCCGTGCCCATGGCCATGGGCCGCGGCGGGCACCGCGGAGCCCCCCGCGATCGCCACGCCCGCACCGGCGGCCGCCGATGTGCCCAGGAACGTCCTACGGTTCAGCGGCATTTCGTCTCCCACATCTCAGTTCTCACGCAGTTCGGTTCGCGCACGGCCGGGATCTCGATCAGCCAGGACACCCGCCGCACACAACGCGCGTAGATAATGACCCAGGAGCCACACCCGGCAACACCCCTTGCGGGTTTCGATCTGATGACCACCGGCTGTCGGACCCGGATGCGACAGTGGACCCATGACCAGCACCCCACCGTCCTACGGCACCCCCGAGCACCCCCGCGTCGCCGTCCGGGGCGACGCCCGCCTCGAAGTCGACCCGGAAATCGCCCGCGTCGGCATCACCGTCACCGCCCGCGGCAAGGACCGCCGCAACGCCCTCGAAGACCTCACCCGCCGCAACAACCACGTCCTCGAACTCGCCCGTTCCTACGGACAAGCGATAGAAAAACTCGAAACCGGCGCATTCTCCATCACGCCCGAACTCACCCCGCAGAGCCGCAACGAGAAGGTCCGCGCGTACCACGGCCGCGTCCACATCACCGCTGTCCTCAACGACTTCACCGCACTGGGAGAATTCACCACCCGAATCGCCGACCTCGAAATGACTCGGGTCAACGGCCCCTGGTGGGGACTGCGCCCCGGCTCGCCGGCCCACGCGGACGCCCGCCGCCAGGCCGTCCGCGAAGCCGTCCAGCGCGCCCGCGAATACGCCGACGCCCTCGGCGCCCAGCTCACCGCACTCGTCGAACTCGCCGACCTCGGCGCGGAGAACACCGCCCCGCCGGCCCCCGCCGCACCCGGCGCCATGCGCGGCGCCGCCTTCGGCGCAGCGGCACCCGGTTCCGCCCCCGCCCCCGCCCTCGACCTCGAACCACAACGCCAGACCGTCTACGCCCAGGTCAACGCCCGCTTCATCATGTCACCGCCAAAACTGTAGAGAAGAATGCTCATCCGAGCACTCCGCCGCACAATTCAACACTTGTCAATAACCCTTCATCCAAAGGTCGTTGAGCAGTCACGGCACACCGATTCACTACCCGTAGGTAAGGTCTAGGGTCGAACCATGCGCCGAGCAAAAATCGTTTGTACCCTGGGCCCCGCCGTCGACACTTATGAGCAGATCAAGGCATTGGTCGAAGCGGGAATGGACATCGCCCGCCTCAACCTCAGCCACGGCACCTACGCCGAACACGAAGAGCGGTACCACCACGTACGCAAGGCCTCCGACGAGAGCGGACGCAGCGTCGGCATCCTCGCCGACCTTCAAGGCCCGAAGATTCGCCTCGGACGCTTCCGCGAAGGCCCCGTACTCCTTGAACGCGGCGACAGCTTCACCATCACCGTCGAACCCGTCGAAGGCGACCGCCACACCTGCGGCACCACCTACGACGGCCTCGCCGCCGACGTCACCACCGGCGAACGCATCCTCGTCGACGACGGCCGCGTCACCCTCGAAGTCACCGAGGTCGACGGCCCCCGCGTCCACACCACCGTCGTCGAGGGCGGCATGGTCTCCGACCACAAGGGCCTCAACCTCCCCGGCGTCGCCGTATCCGTCCCCGCGCTCTCCGAGAAGGACATCGAGGACCTCCGCTGGGCCCTGCGCACCGGCGCCGACATCATCGCCCTCTCCTTCGTGCGCAGCGGACGCGACATCGAGGAAGTCCACCGCATCATGGACGAGGAGGGCCGCCGCCTCCCCGTCATCGCCAAGGTGGAGAAGCCCCAGGCCGTCGAGAACATCGACGGCATCGTCGCCGCCTTCGACGGCATCATGGTCGCCCGCGGCGACCTCGGGGTCGAAATGCCCCTGGAGCAGGTGCCGATGGTCCAGAAGCGCGCGATCAAGCTCGCCAAGCGCAACGCCAAGCCGGTCATCGTCGCCACCCAGATGCTCGACTCGATGATCGACAACTCCCGCCCCACCCGCGCCGAGGCCTCCGACGTCGCCAATGCCGTCATCGACGGCACGGACGCGGTGATGCTCTCCGGCGAGACCAGTGTGGGCAAGTACCCCGTCGAGACGGTCCGCACGATGTCCCGCATCGTCGAGGCCGCCGAGGAGGACATCCTCACCAAGGGCCTGTCGCCCCTGACCGACCGCAACAAGCCCCGCACCCAGGGCGGCGCGGTGGCCCGCGCGGCGGCCGAGATGGGTGACTTCCTGGGCGCGAAGTTCCTGGTCGCCTTCACCCAGAGCGGCGACACGGTCAGGCGCCTCTCCCGCTACCGCTCACCCATCCCGCTCCTCGCCTTCACCCCGGACCCGGCCACCCGCTCCCAGCTGAACCTGACCTGGGGCGTCGAGACCTTCCTCGGCCCGCAGGTGGACTCGACGGACGCGATGGTCGCCCAGGTCGACGAGGAGCTGCTGAAGATCGGCCGCTGCGAGAAGGGCGACGTCGTGGTGATCACGGCCGGCTCCCCGCCGGGCGTCCCGGGCTCGACGAACCTGGTGCGGGTGCACCGCATCGGCGAGGACGACAGCCCGAAGTAGGCCGGTCGTCAGTACTTCGGCCCGACGTGGGCGTCCATCAGCGCGACGGACGCCCGTCGGGCGACGGAGATGTTCTGCCTGTTGGCCTGCTTCCAATGAACGCCGACGAGGTCCAGGGCATCGGTGAAGAGTCCCAGGATGTCGGCCGGCAAGTTCGTAAAGAAGTACCGGGGGCACTCGTAGCGCTTCTGCTCGCCGCCGATGAGTCTCGTGGTCCAGTTGGTGACTCGGCATCCGTCGGAGTGGATCAGACCGCGGATGAACTCCCAGGGGTGGATGCGCACGATCTGCTGTTGCCAGGGCTCAAGAGAGATCGCGCGGTCGTGCTTCTTGCCGGGGCCGTGCTGGGGGAAGAGGCAAGGCCAGTGCTTGCTGTAGCAGGTCACGTTCTGGCACCCTGTCGCTGGACTCGGAACACCTTGTTACCGGGACGCACGAGCTGCATGGCTTCGGCGCAAGCATCGATGAGGCCCGGCCAGCTGTCGGCGCAAGCGATCCGGAGGAAGTACACGCCCCTTTTACTGGAGCCGATACAGCCGTCGCCGAGATAGAGGCCGAGCAAGTAGGCGTACGCGGTGGGGTGTTCCGGATCATTCGGCATGTCGCCGCACCGCGGACAGTGCGCAGTGAGGCTCCGGCCGAGAGGCTCTGTGCGCGTCTGCCACGAACGGATTGCGGCGCGAGAGATACCGGTCTGCTTGCTTACGGAGTTCTGGCTGAAGCCCTGCGCGATGAGGGCCAGGGCGCGCTTGCGCGTATCAAGGTCGTACACCAGGCCGAGCCTGTCTGGATCTTCACAACCTGGAGGCGGAATAGGCTGGCATTCACACGTTCATGTGAAGTTCTGCTATTCTTCGGCGGCCTTGGAATCGAAGGAAAGTGCCCCGAGTCGGATTCGAAC
The DNA here is from genome assembly GCF_040611955.1 of Streptomyces sp. NPDC006510. Taxonomy (NCBI): domain Bacteria; kingdom Bacillati; phylum Actinomycetota; class Actinomycetes; order Kitasatosporales; family Streptomycetaceae; genus Streptomyces; species Streptomyces sp. NPDC006510. The sequence goes on from NZ_JBEXPH010000049.1 coordinate 21,678, forward strand.
CGACACTGTATGGGTTTTGAATCCATTGCCTGCTGCCAATTGGGCTACCGGGGCTCACAGAATCGAAGGCGCTCTTCGACCCGCTGCGCGACCACCATACCGCAGGTGGGTAGGCTCAAGGGAGCTGCACCTGCCCCAGAACAAGGAGCCCCGTGACCGCCCCCGAGTCGCCCCAGCCCGCTGCCGACGACGACAAGTCGCACGTTCCGCCGCTGACGACCCGCGTCGTCATCGCCGAGGACGAGGCGCTCATCCGTCTCGACCTCAAAGAGATGCTGGAGGAAGAGGGCTACGCGGTCGTGGGCGAGGCCGGGGACGGGCAGCGGGCCGTCGAGCTGGCGCGGGAGCACCGGCCGGACCTGGTCATCCTCGATGTGAAGATGCCGGTCCTGGACGGGATCTCCGCGGCGGAGAAGATCGCCGAGGAGTCCATCGCGCCGGTCCTGATGCTGACCGCGTTCTCGCAGCGCGATCTCGTCGAGCGGGCCCGGGACGCCGGGGCGATGGCGTACCTCGTGAAGCCGTTCAGCAAGAGCGACGTGGTGCCGGCCATCGAGATGGCGGTGTCGCGGTTCGCGGAGCTGAAGGCGCTGGAGACCGAGGTCGCGGACCTGGCGCAGCGGCTGGAGACGCGGAAGCTGGTGGACCGGGCGAAGAGCATTCTGCAGACGGATTACGGGCTCTCCGAGCCGGCCGCGTTCCGGTGGATCCAGAAGACGTCGATGGACCGGCGGCTGTCGATGCAGCAGCTGGCCGAGGCGTTGATCGAGGACGCCGAGGAGAAGAAGAAGGCGGCCGAGTAGGCCGTACGCGAGTACGAAGAAGGCCCGCGTCCCGGATGTCCGGGGCGCGGGCCTTTCTCGTATGTGTCAGTCCTCGCCGAGATAGGCCTTGCGGACGGACTCGTCGTGGAGCAGGTCCGGGCCGGTGCCGGAGAGGACGATCTTGCCGACCTCCATGACGTGGCCCTGGTCCGCGAGGGAGAGCGCCGCCTGGGCGTTCTGCTCGACGAGCAGGATGGTGGTGCCCTGGGCCTTGAGTTCGACGATGGTCTCCATGATCTTCTGCATCATGATCGGGGAGAGGCCCATGGAGGGTTCGTCGAGCATCAGGAGTTTGGGCCGGCACATGAGGGCCCTGCCCATGGCGAGCATCTGCTGTTCGCCGCCCGAGAGGGTTCCGGCGGCCTGTTTCCGGCGTTCCCCGAGGATGGGGAAGAGGTCGTAGGCGCGCTGGATGTCCTTCTCGATGCCTGCCTTGTCGTTGCGGAGGTAGGCGCCGAGCTGGAGGTTCTCGGTGATGGTCAGCCGGGGGAAGATGTGGCGTCCCTCGGGGGAGTGGGCGAGCCCCAGGGAGACGACCTTGTGCGCGGGGACGTCGGTGAGGGGTTTGCCGTCGAAGACGATGCGGCCGCCGACCGGCTTGAGCAGGCCGGAGAGGGTGCGCAGGGTGGTGGTCTTGCCGGCGCCGTTGGTCCCGATGAGGGTGACGACCTGGCCGGCTTCGACGGTGAAGGAGATGCCCTTGACGGCTTCGATCTTGCCGTAGGCGACGCGGAGGTCCTCGACCTCCAGAAGTGCGGTCATCGGGTGTCCTCCTCCTCGGTGCTGGTGGTGGCTGTTCTGGCGGCGTCCGCTTCGGCGGCTTCGACCTCGGCGGCTTCCTCGGCGCCGGGGGCGCCTTCGAAGGGGGTGCCGAGGTAGGCGGCGACGACGCGTTCGTCGCTCTGGACGACGTCGGGGGTGCCTTCGACGAGCTTTTCGCCCTGGACGAGGACGGCGACGCGGTCGCAGAGGTTGAAGATGAACCGCATGTCGTGCTCGATGACGAGGACGGCGATGCCCTGGTCACGGATGGCGAAGATGAGTTCTTCGGTGACGCGGGTCTCTTGCGGGTTCATGCCGGCGGTGGGCTCGTCGAGGAGGAGGAGTCCGGGGTCGCTGGCGAGGGCGCGGGCGATTTCCAGCTTGCGCTGGTCTCCGTAGGGGAGGTTGCGCGCGAGGTGGTCGGCCTTGTCCGCCAGGCCGATGAACTCCAGGAGTTCCATGGCGCGTTCGCGGCTGGCGTGCTCGGCCCTGGTGAAGCCGGGGAGGCGCAGGAGGGCGGACCAGAGGCCTTCCTTGGTCCTGGTGTGGCGTCCGACGAGGACGTTCTCCAGGACGGTCATGTTGGCGAAGAGCCGGATGTTCTGGAAGGTGCGGGCGATGCCTGCCTGGGTGACGAGGTGGGGCTTGGGTGGCAGGACGGTGCCCTTGTAGCTGACCTTGCCCTCGGTGGGGACGTACAGGCCGGTGAGGCAGTTGAAGAAGGTGGTCTTGCCGGCGCCGTTGGGGCCGATGAGGCCGACGATCTCACCTGCGTTGACGGTGAGGTCGACGTCGCGTACGGCGGTGAGGCCGCCGAATCGCATGGTGACGCCGTTGGCGTCGAGGACGGTGGTGGCGGTCTTCGTGGTGGTCATGGTGGTCACGCCCCCGCCTTGGCGACGCCGGCGCCGGTCTCTTCGGACTGTCGGGGTTCCGGTACGTCGAGCTGGTCGTTCTCGTGGAATTCGAGTTGCTTCCGGCGGTCGGCGACCAGTCCTTCGGGGCGCAGACGCATCAGGAGGATGAGTGCGATGCCGAAGAGGAAGAGCTGGTAGTCCTGCATGAACTGCAGTTTGGCCGGGATGAGGTAGAGCAGTGCGGCGCCGATCAGGGGTCCGCTGAGCGTTCCCATGCCGCCGAGGATGACGGCGGCGAGGAGGAAGGCGGAGTTGGGGGGTACGGAGCCGGCGAACTGGTACTGCTCGGGTGTCACGGTGTAGTTGACGTGTGCCTGGACGGTTCCGGCGAGTCCGGCGAGGGTGGCGCCGAGGGCGAAGGCGAGCAGTTTGAGCCGGAAGGCGTTGATGCCCATGGCGGTGGCTGCGGTTTCGTCCTCGCGGATGGCGACCCAGGCGCGGCCGATGCGGGATTCTCCGGAGCGGCGGAAGACGAGGACGACGACGGCGGTGAAGACGAGCATCAGCAGGTAGTAGTTGGCGGACCTGCCGAGGTCGAAGCCGAGGATGTTGTGTTTGAGTCCGAAGTCGAATCCGAAGAAGTTGAGGTCGGGGATGCTGGGGATGCCCTGGGAGCCGTTGGTGAGGTCGGGTCCGCTGTTGCCGTTGAGGTTGTTCACGGTGAGGCGGAAGATTTCACCGAAGCCGAGGGTGACGATGGCGAGGTAGTCGCCGCGTAGCCGCAGGGTGGGTGCGCCGATGAGGACGCCGAAGACGAGTGATGCTCCGGCGCCGGTGAGGACGGCGGCCCAGAAGGGGAATTCGACCCCGATGGCCGACATGGTGGAGCCGGAGACCAGGGCGGCGGCGTAGGCGCCGACGCCGAGGAAGGCGACGTATCCGAGGTCGAGGAGGCCGGCGAGGCCGACGACCACGTTGAGGCCGAGCGCGACGGTGCCGAAGATGAGGATGTTGGCGCCGATGAGCGCGTATTCCTCTTTCTGCTGGGTGAAGGGGAAGCAGACGGCTGCGACGAGGGCTGCGGCGAGGGTGATGTTGCGGTGCTTCGCGGTCAGTGCGGTGAGGCGGGAGACGAGTCCGGCCCGGTGGAGTGCGGCGAAGGCGAAGCCGACGGTGATGAGGAAGCCGATGAAGAGTTCGGTGTAGTCGGTGTCGATGCCGTAGGCGAAGACGAAGAGGCCGATGCCGAACGAGGCGACGATGACGAGGATTTCGGCCCAGGAGGGCAGGGCCTTGGCGCGGGGGGCCTGGGGGGCGCCGAGGCTGTTGCGGAAGCGCTGCCAGGCGGTGGTTTCGGTGTCGGCGAGTGGTTGGTCGCCGGGGAGTCCGAGCGCGGTGACGGCGGCGACGAGTGCGCCGATGCCGCTGACCCAGGCGCCGGGTTCCAGGTTGACGATGCCGCCGAGGTCGTAGGCGATGGCGCCGATGGTGTAGCCGGTGGTGCCGAGGGTGCCCAGGGCCAGGAGGCGGACGGGGCTGTTGGTGCCGCCGGGGGTGAGCCAGCGCAGGCCTCGGATGCCGTATCCGGACAGCGCGAGCAGCAGGGTGAGCGCGGCGCCGATGAGGGTGAGGACCTGGAGGCCGCCGGGGTATCCGGTGACGGTGAGGTCGCCCGGGAATTCGTCGGTCCAGGTCCAGGCGAGGAAGGTGCCGGCGAGCGCGACGGCGGCGCCCGCGACGGTGCCGATGCGGGCCGCGTTCGTGGGGATCGGCAGGAAGGAGGCGGGGTCGGGTGCGGTGGTGTGGTTGGTGGTCATCCGTATCACGCCCGATCCGCGACGCGTTCGCCGAGCAGGCCCTGGGGGCGGAGCAGCAGGACGATGATGAGGAGGACGAAGGCCCATACGTCCTTCCAGGCGCCGCCGCCGAAGAGGTCCATGCCGGGGACGTTGCTCATGTAGCCGGTGGCGAGGGATTCGGCGATGCCGAGGACTACGCCGCCGAGCATGGCGCCGTAGATGTTGCCGATGCCGCCGAGCACGGCTGCGGTGAAGGCCTTGAGGCCCATGATGAAGCCCATTTTGAAGCCGATCTGGCCGTTCTTGAGCCCGTAGGCGACGGCGGCGACGGCGGCGAACGCGGCACCGATGGCGAAGGCCATGACGATGATGCGGTCGGTGTTGATGCCCATGAGCTTGGCGGTGTCGGGGTCCTGGCTGGTGGCCTGCATGCCGCGGCCGGATCGGGTCTTGGAGACGAAGAGTCCGAGGGCGAGCATGCAGACGGGTGCCGTGATGAGGACGAAGAGGTCACCGCGTTGGATGTGGGCGCCGAAGATGTCGATCGCTTCGCCCTTGAACTGGGGGAAGGAGCGGTCCTTCTTGGCGTCGGGGTACCACTTCCAGATGGCCTGCTGGAGTGCGAGGGAGAGTCCGATCGCGGTGATCAGCGGGGCCAGTCGGGGGGCGTTGCGCAGGGGCCGGTAGGCGAAGCGTTCGGCGGCTGCGCTGACGGCGACGGAGCATATGACGCCGCCGATGATCATGAGGGGGATGATCGCGAGGAGGGAGACACCGGCCGGCATCCAGAGGTACACGGTGAGAGCTCCGAAGCCTCCGATCATGAAGATCTCGCCGTGGGCGAAGTTGATGAGCTGGATGATTCCGTAGACCATCGTGTAGCCGATCGCGATGAGTCCGTACATCGCGCCGAGGATGAGTCCATTGGCCAGCTGTTGCGGCAGTTCGTTCACCGCAGGGCCTCCGTGGAGTGGTTCGGATATGGCACCGCGCGGGAGCGCTGGTAGCGCTCCCGCGCGGTCTGGTGTGGGTCGGGCGTGGCCCGGGAGCTTGCTACGGCTTGTAGGCCTCGCTGAGCTTGGAGGTCCACTTGCCGCCGTCGACCTGGTAGGCGGTCATCATGGTGTTGGTGGTGTCGCCGTACTCGTCGAAGGAGACGGGGCCGGTGACGCCGTCGAACTTGACCTTGGCCATGGCTTCGAGGACCTTGGCGCGGGCGTTGTCGGGGAGCTTGCCGTTGTTCTCGGCGACGGCGAGCTTGACCGCCTCGATGATCGACCAGGTGGCGTCGTAGGTGCCGCCGCCGTAGGCCTCGTAGGCGTCCTTGTATCCGGCGGTCTTGTAGTCCGCGATGAACTTCTTGGCCGAGTCGAGTTCCTCGACGGGCTTGCCGACCGAGGTGGCGATGTCGCCCTGGGCCTTCTTGTTGAGCTTGATGAAGTCGGCGCTGTACATGCCGTCGCCGCCCATGAGGGGGATCTGGACGCTGTCCTTGAGCTGCTGGCTCAGGGGTGCGCCGGCGGGGTACTCACCGCCGTAGTAGACGGCCTTGGCGCCGGACTTCTTGACCTTGGTGACGACGGCGTTGAAGTCGCGGTCGTCGGGGTTGACGTGGTCGGAGCCGACGATCTTGCCGCCGAGGGTGGTGAAGGTGTTCTTGAAGGACGCGGCGAGACCGGCGCCGTAGGGCTTCTGGTCGTCGATGAGGTAGACCTGCTTGATCTTCGCGTTGTTGAAGAGGTACTTCGCCGCGAAGGCGCCCTGGATCTGGTCCGTGGTGGCGGTGCGGAAGTAGGTCTTGAAGGGGCGCTTCTTGTCGCCGGTCTTCCAGTTCTCGCCCTGGGTGAGCTCGGTGCCGGTGTTGGCCGGGGAGACCTGGGTGAGGCCCGCGTCGTTGAGCGGCTTCTGCATCGACTGGGAGACGCCGGAGTTCAGGGGGCCGACGACGCCGAGGACGGTTTCGTCGTCGATGAACTTCTGGGCGTTCTGCTGGCCGACGGAGGGCTGTGCCTGGTCGTCGAGCGGCTTGACCTCGAATTTGATGCCCGGGACGGTCTTTTCCTTGTTGGCCGTCTGGGCGGCGAGGTCGGCGGAGTTCTTGATGCCGAGGCCGAGGGCGGACAGGTCGCCCGTGATGGGCGCGTCGACGCCGATGACGACGGTCTGGGTGCCGCCGCCGTCGCTGTTCTTCTTGCTGTCGTCGCGCGACCCGCAGGCGGTGAGGGTCAGTGCTCCGGTCGTGAGCACGGTGGTGAGGATGAGCAAAGAACGGTGTCGCACGAAAGGTCCTTTCCCTGGCGCGGCCTCCTCTGCTTGAGGTGCCGTGTTGTTCGCCGGGCCGTACTGGGTGGTACAGGGCCGTGCTGCAGACGCGCCCGGCGGCGCGGTGACTGGCGGTGACTCTAGGCGCAGGTGTGGGGGTCCGGGATGGGTCCGCCGCAGGATGTGACTGTCTTGTTATGCCGTTGAGGAAGGCTTGAGGTGGCTGTGCTGACATGTACGGCTTTTTACCGGACGGCGAAGTGACCGCATTCTGAGAACGCGCAGCTCTGCTAAGGGGCTTGAGCCGATCACGCTGCTGTCGCGCGAGGTGGGCGCGGTGGGGTGCGCGCGGGCATGGTGAGGCGCCCTGCGGCTGCGGGGTCGGGCGCGTGGAGCCGCGTGGGGGGAGTCTGCGGATCGGTTCTGGTTACACAGCGTCACATCGGGGGTGGGGTGGTAGACGCGGTGTTGTGTGTGTGTGGGGTGCCGAGTGGGCCACACAACGGTGTCGCCGGTCAAGGGAGTTGGCGTGCCAGGTCGTCAATTGCGGTTAGTGCGTGGGTGGTTGTGAGCGGGTATGGCGCTGCCCGGCCGGATTGCGTTCCGGCCGGGCAGCGGTGTTGTGCTGTGTGTTGTGTTCCGGCCCGTCAGGCGGCGTCGGGGCGGGGGGCGTCGCGGAGCATGCAGGTGAGGCGTGCGGTGCAGACCCGCTTGTCCTGTTCGTCGGTGATGGTGATCTCGTACGTGGCGGTGGAGCGGCCGCGGTGTACGGGGGTGGCGACGCCCGTGACGAGTCCACTGCGTACGCCGCGGTGGTGGGTGCAGTTCAGGTCGACGCCGACGGCGAGTTTGGAGGTCCCGCCGTGGAGCATCGAACCGACGGAGCCGAGGGTCTCGGCGAGGACGGCGGAGGCGCCGCCGTGGAGCAGTCCGTAGGGCTGGGTGTTGCCCTCGACGGGCATGGTGCCCACGACGCGGTCCGCGGAGGCTTCGACGATGGTGACGCCCATGCGTTCGCCGAGGTGGCCGGCGGAGAAGAGCGCGGGCAGGTCGACGCCGAGTGCGGCGTACTCGTCGATGATCTCCTGGGGGAACTTGGGTGCGGTGTGCTCGCCCATGGGTCCGGCTCCGATCGTCTGCGATGGTTCACTGCTGCATTGCTGTGTGCACCGTTCTTATCAGACGGCTGAGCGGATGCTTAGGGCTTGTCCGGAGGATCACATGCCGGGGTTCTCGAAGCGGACGACGACGGACTTGCTGGCCGGGGTGTTGCTGGTGTCGGCGGTGGAGCCGAGGGGGACCAGCACATTGGTCTCCGGGTAGTAGGCGGCGGCGCAGCCGCGGGCGGTCGGGTAGTGCACGACGCGGAAGCCGGGGGCGCGGCGCTCCACGCCGTCCTTCCATTCGCTGACGAGGTCGGTGTACGCGCCGTCGGCCAGACCGAGTGCGCGGGCGTCGTCGGGGTTGACCAGGACGACGCGGCGGCCGCCCTTGATGCCGCGGTAGCGGTCGTCGAGGCCGTAGATGGTGGTGTTGTACTGGTCGTGGGAGCGCAGGGTCTGCAACAGCAGCCTGCCTTCGGGGAGTTCGGGGTATTCGACGGGTGCGGCGGTGAAGTTGGCCCGGCCGGTCGCGGTGGGGAAGCGGCGTTCGTCGCGCGGGGCGTGCGGGAGGGTGAAGCCGCCGGGATGTGCGACGCGGGTGTTGAAGTCCTCGAAGCCGGGGACGACGCGGGAGATGCGGTCGCGGATCGTCGCGTAGTCCTTCTCGAACTCCTCCCAGGGGGTGTTCGAACCGGGGCCGAGAACGGCGCGGGCGAGGCGGGCGACGATGGCGGGCTCGGAGAGCAGGTGGGGGCTCGCGGGGGTGAGGTTGCCGCGCGAGGAGTGGACCATGCTCATGGAGTCCTCGACGGTGACGAACTGCTTGCCGCTCGCCTGGACGTCCTTGTCGGTGCGGCCCAGGGTCGGCAGGATCAGCGCGCGGGTGCCGGTCACGGCGTGCGAGCGGTTGAGCTTGGTGGAGACGTGGACGGTGAGGCGGGCGCGGCGCATCGCGGCCTCGGTGACGTCCGTGTCGGGGGTGGCCGCGACGAAGTTGCCGCCCATGGCGAAGAAAACCTTGGCGTCGCCGTCGCGCAGGGCCTGGATGGAGCGGACGACGTCGTAGCCGTGGTGGCGCGGTGAGGTGATCCCGAACTCTTTGTCGAGGGCGTCGAGGAAGGCCGGGGCGGGGCGCTCGAAGATGCCCATGGTGCGGTCGCCCTGCACGTTGGAGTGACCCCGGACGGGGCAGACTCCGGCGCCGGGGCGGCCGATGTTGCCGCGCAGCAGCAGGAAGTTGACGACCTCGCGGATGGTCGGCACGGAGTGCTTGTGCTGGGTGAGGCCCATGGCCCAGCAGACGATGGTGCGTTTCGAGGCGAGGACCATGGCGAGCGCCTCCTCGATGGCGTCGCGGTCCAGGCCGGTGGCGGCGAGGGTTTCCGCCCAGTCGGCTTCGCGGGCCGCTCGGGCGAACTCCTCGTAACCGTGGGTGTGTTCCCGTACGAAGGTCTCGTCGACGGCGCCCTCGGTCTCCAGGATCATTTTGTTGAGGAGCCGGAAGAGGGCCTGGTCGCCGCCGATCCGGATCTGCAGGAAGAGGTCGTTGAGCGCGGCGCCCTTGATCATGCCGAGCGGCGTCTGCGGGTTCTTGAACCGTTCCAGGCCGGCCTCGGGGAGCGGATTCACCGAAATGATCTTCGCGCCGGCCGACTTGGCCTTCTCCAGGGCGGAGAGCATCCGGGGGTGGTTCGTGCCGGGGTTCTGTCCGGCGACGATGATCAGGTCCGCCCGGTGGAGGTCCTCCAGGGACACGCTGCCCTTGCCGATGCCGATGGTCTCCGTCAGTGCCGAGCCGGAGGACTCGTGGCACATGTTGGAGCAGTCGGGGAGGTTGTTGGTGCCGAATTCGCGGGCGAACAGCTGGAGCAGGAACGCGGCCTCGTTGCTGGTGCGGCCCGAGGTGTAGAAGAGGGCCTCGTCGGGGGAGCCGAGCGCGTTCAGCTCCTCGGCGATGACGGCGAAGGCGCGCTCCCAGGTCACCGCCTCGTACCGCTCGGCGCCCTCGGGGAGGTACATCGGCTGGGTGATCCGCCCCTGCTGACCCAGCCAGTACCCGCTGCGGGTGGCGAGGTCGGCGACCGGGTGCGCGGCGAAGAAGTCGGGGGTGACCCGGCGCAGCGTCGCTTCCTCGGCGACGGCCTTGGCGCCGTTCTCGCAGAATTCCGCCGTGTGCCGTTTGTCGCCCTCGGGCCAGGCGCAGCCGGGGCAGTCGAAGCCGTTCTTCTGGTTGACCTTGAGGAGGGTCTGCGCGGTGCGCCGCACCCCCATCTGCTGCTGGGCGATGAGCAGGCTGTGCGCGACGGCGGGCAGCCCGGCGGCGGCGTGCTGGGCCGGCTCGACCCGCGGTGCGTCCTGGACCGGGTCACCTGTGGGCGGCTTGGTGGCCATTTCGCGCTCCCTTCGAGCCGACTGCGGACCTGTCCGGTGCGCCGTGCGCATCGGTGTGTCCGTGTTCCTCTTCCGATCCTGTCACGCGGCACCGACCGGGCGGGCGGCGAGCCGTGCCGGTCGGGAATGTCAGTGGTCCGTGGCAGGATCGGGGGCGTGGCTGAGACGGCATCGAAGAAGACGGCAGACAACCGACCGCGCCTGCTCCTGATGGACGGGCACTCCCTGGCGTACCGGGCGTTCTTTGCGCTGCCTGCGGAGAATTTCACGACAGGGTCGGGGCAGCCGACGAACGCGGTGTACGGCTTCGCGTCGATGCTCGCGAACACGCTGCGTGACGAGTCGCCGACACATTTCGCGGTGGCGTTCGACGTCTCCCGCAAGACGTGGCGCTCGCAGGAGTTCCCGGAGTACAAGGCGAACCGCTCGAAGACCCCGGACGAGTTCAGGGGACAGGTCGAGCTGATCGGCGAGCTGCTGGACGCGATGCATGCGGACCGTTTCGCGGTCGACGGCTTCGAGGCGGACGACGTCATCGCCACGCTGGCCACGCAGGCCGAGGCGGCCGGCTTCGAGGTGCTGATCGTCACCGGTGACCGGGATTCGTTCCAGCTGATCACGGACAACGTCACCGTGCTGTACCCGACGAAGGGCGTCTCGGAGCTGACGCGGTTCACCCCGGCGAAGGTCGAGGAGAAGTACGGGCTCACGCCGCAGCAGTACCCGGACTTCGCGGCGCTGCGCGGCGATCCGTCGGACAACCTCCCGGGCATCCCCGGTGTCGGTGAGAAGACCGCCGCGAAGTGGATCAATCAGTTCGGTTCGTTCGACGAGCTGGTCGAGCGGGCCGAGGAGGTCAAGGGCAAGGTCGGCCAGAGTTTCCGGGACCATCTGGACGCGGTGCGGCTGAACCGCAGGCTGACCGAGATGGTCCGGGACGTGGAGCTGCCGAAGACCCCGCAGGACCTGGAGCGCGCCCCGTACGACCGCACGGCGGTGACGGGTGTGCTGGATGTCCTGGAGATCCGCAACCCGAGCCTGCGCGAGCGGCTGCTGGCCGTCGACCCGGGCGCGGCCGAGGACGAGGCCCCGGCGCCCGCCGCGGGCATCGAGCTGGACGGTGCGGTGCTGGGCGCGGGCGAGCTCGCGCCCTGGCTCGCCGAGCACGGCGGGCAGCCGCTCGGTGTGGCCACGGTCGACACCTGGGCGGTGGGCAGCGGCGCGGTCACCGAGGTCGCGCTGGCCGCGGCGGACGGGGCGGCGGCCTGGTTCGACCCGGCCGGGCTCGACGAGGGCGACGAGCAGGCGTTCGCCGCGTGGATCGCCGACGCGGCCCGGCCCAAGGTCATGCACAACGCGAAGAGCGCCATGCGGGTCTTCCCCGAGCACGGCTGGCAGGTCGACGGCGTCACGATGGACACCGCGCTGGCCGCCTATCTGGTCAAGCCCGGCCGTCGGTCCTTCGCGCTGGACGCGCTGGCGGTGGAGTATCTGGGCCGTGAGCTGGCCCCCACCGCGGCCTTTGACGGCCAGCTGGCCTTCGGTGCGGACGACCGGGCCGAGGCCGAGTCCCTGATGGCGCAGGCCCGCGCGGTCCTGGACCTGGGCGACGCGTTCACCACGCGGCTGGCGGAGGTGGGTGCGGCCGAGCTGCTGCACGACATGGAGCTGCCGACATCCGCGCTGCTGGCCCGTCTGGAGCGGCACGGCATCGCCGCCGACCGGGCCCATCTGGAAGGCATGGAGCAGCAGTTCGCCGGTGCGGTGCAGCAGGCGGTGAAGGAGGCGCACGCCGCGGTCGGCCGCGAGTTCAACCTCGGCTCGCCCAAGCAGCTCCAGGAGGTCCTCTTCGGTGAGCTGGGCCTGCCGAAGACGAAGAAGACGAAGACCGGGTACACCACGGACGCCGACGCGCTGGCCTGGCTCGCCGCGCAGACCGAGCACGAGCTGCCGGTGATCATGCTGCGCCACCGTGAGCAGGCCAAGCTGCGGGTCACGGTCGAGGGCCTGGTCAAGACGATCGCGGCGGACGGCCGTATCCACACCACGTTCAACCAGACGGTGGCGGCGACGGGCCGGCTCTCCTCCACCGACCCCAACCTGCAGAACATCCCGGTCCGTACGGACGAGGGCCGGGCCATCCGCCGCGGCTTCGTCGTCGGCGAGGGCTTCGAAACGCTGATGACGGCCGACTACAGCCAGATCGAGCTGCGGGTGATGGCGCACCTCTCCGAGGACGCGGGCCTGATCGAGGCGTTCACCTCCGGCGAGGACCTGCACACCACGGTCGCCTCGCAGGTCTTCGGCGTCGACAAGTCGGCCGTCGACCCGGAGATGCGCCGCAAGATCAAGGCCATGAGCTACGGACTCGCGTACGGGCTCTCCGCGTTCGGCCTCTCCCAGCAGCTGAACATCGAGGCGGGCGAGGCGCGCGGCCTGATGGACACCTACTTCGAGCGGTTCGGCGGAGTGCGTGACTACCTGCACCGTGTGGTGGAGGAGGCCAGAGCCACGGGATACACGGAGACGGTCTTCGGCCGCCGCCGATACCTCCCCGACCTCAACAGCGACAACCGCCAGCGCCGCGAGATGGCCGAGCGGATGGCGCTCAACGCGCCGATCCAGGGCACGGCCGCGGACATCGTCAAGGTCGCCATGCTCCAGGTCGACCGGGCGCTGACCGAGGCGAAGCTGAAGTCCCGGATGCTGCTCCAGGTCCATGACGAAATCGTGCTGGAGATCGCCGAGGGCGAGCGGGCGCGGGTCGAGGAGATCCTCCGGCACGAGATGTCCACGGCCGTGCACTTGCGCGCCCCGCTGGATGTCTCGGTGGGCGTCGGCACGGACTGGGAGTCCGCGGCGCACTGACGCTCCGACGGCGCCGGACGGGCCGGGGGCGCGATGTCCCCGAGCCCGTCCGGGTTCTGTGCGGGTCCGGGTTCCTACGCCCGTCCGGCGGTCGCGGGTGCGGCCGCGCGCGGTCGCCGCAGCCGCACCCATGCCCCGTACAGCACCAGGCCCACCGCCAGCCCCGCCCCGGCGCCGAAGCAGGCGGTCGGGATGATGTCCAGCGGGGTGTCGATGTGCCCGAAGTACGCGTACCAGCGTGCGCACCGGTGGACGACACCGAGCAGTACGCAGACGCTCAGCAGCACCCCCGCAGACCACCGCCCCCGACGGTCCAGCACCGGCACGGACGGCGGTGCCGGGCGCGCCCCGGTCCGCCGCAGCCCCGACGCCGTGAACCAGGCGAGCACGGCCAGGGCCACCGCCGAACTGCCGTACTGCACCAGCTGGAACACCGGGAGTCCGCCGACGCTCCGGTCGAGCACCGGCACCAGGCGCACACCCCACCGGTCGTGATGGGTGAAGGCGTCCCAGACAACATGAGTGGCCGCCCCGATGGCCGCCGACAGCACGAACCCCCCGGCCTCCCGCAGACCCCGGGCTCCGTGCCGTCCCCGTACGAACGCATGGACACGCCCCTGCCAGGGTCCCGGCAGCAGTGCCACCAGCGGTTCGCGCAGCAGCAGCCACAACGCCACCACGGCCGCGGTGATCAGCACATCGACGGTGAACACGCCCCACACCGAGTGGGTGACCTGCCCGAACTCCATGGCGCCGGGGATCGCGGTGTCCGCGTAGTACGTCATGTCGGGGGCGAACGAACCCGCGATGAGGGCCGAGGCGAACAGCGGCCCTCGCGCCGTCCCGTCCCGCCGCATCCCCGGCAGTACGGCGGCGGCATGACTGAGTGTGAACGGCATGGCGGCAAGTATGCGTGAGCCGCCGTCGCCCACCCGACGACCGCCGTACAACTTGCTGTCCGGAACGTGAAAAAGAGGTAAGAACCGGTCAGGACACAGTGTTCCGGCGGCACAAGTTGCCGTAGGGTCGCCAGAGTCCTGCCGCTGGGGAGCGCGGACAGTCGTCGAAGGGGAGGGGCCAGAGGTATGGCAGCGCAATTCGGTCGCCGGCTTCGCAAGGGGGCGACCACGACCGCTGTGGCCGCCGTTGCCGTGGCGGCGCTCTCCGCCTCGGGGGCCCCCGGCGCCACACTGGTCACCGGGAGCGGCGACCCGCAGGCCACCGGGTCGACACCGCCGCCCGACGACAGCGCGGCCACCGGCAACTCGCCGTACTACACGGACCTGCCCCCGCTGAACACCCCCAACAAGCCGGGCACGTCCACGAATCTGCCCGTCACCGGCAGCGCGGAATCCGGCATCCCGGCCTCGATCCTGGCCGCGTACAAGAAGGCCGAGCGGACCGTCGCCGGCAGCGACGCCGCCTGCCGGCTGCCCTGGCAGCTGCTCGCCGCGATCGGCAAGGTCGAGTCCGGCCAGGCCCGCGGCGGCCGGGTCGACGCGAACGGCACCACGTTCTCGCCGATCCTCGGCCCGGTCCTCGACGGCCGCGGCTTCGCCATGATCAAGGACACCGACAACGGGGCGTACGACGGGGACTCGACCCACGACCGGGCCGTCGGCCCGATGCAGTTCATCCCGTCCACCTGGGCGACCTGGGGCCAGGACGGCAACGGCGACGGCCGCAAGGACCCCAACAACATCTACGACGCGGCGCTCGCCGCCGGACGCTATCTCTGCGCCGGCTCCCGTGATCTGTCCCTGGCCGCGGACCTCGACCGGGCGGTTTTGAGCTACAACCACTCGGACGCCTACCTGCGAACCGTCCGCTCGTGGTTCGACTACTACAAGCGCGGCACCCACGAGATCCCCGACGGAACCGGCGCCGTCCCGCCCGGCCTCGGTTCAGGCGCGGACCGCAGTCCCGGCAGCCCGAGCCCGTCGCCCTCGCCGTCCGGAACGACCAAACCGAAGCCGAAGCCGAGCCCGGACCCGTCGAAGCCCGGTGGCGGCGGATCGACCAGCCCGACGCCGAAGCCCACCCCGACCCCCACGCCGTCGCAGACCCTCGCGGGCGTGGAGAACGCCGGCACCGGCACGCTGACCGCCACCACGGGCGACGCCTTCGCCGAGCGGATCAAGGTGCGGGCCAAGAACAGCCTCGGCGGCCCGCTCGCCAAGGTCTCCGTGACCTTCACCGTCGCCGGTGACACCGACGCCGCCTTCGACGGCGGGAAGAAGGCGGTCACCCTCCTCACCGGAGCCGACGGCACGGTCACCGCCCCGGTGCTGAAGGCGGGTGAGAAGGCCGGGAAGTTCACGGTGCGGGCCGCCGCCACCGGCCGCTCGCTGCCCCCCGTCACCTACAACGCGACCGTCACCGCCCGTCAGGCCGACGCGATCGCCAGGACCGACGACAAGGCGCTGACCGCGGCGCCGGGCACCGAGTTCGCCGACACCGTCGAGGTCAAGGCCACCTACAAGGGTGCGGTCGCGGCAGGTGTCGCCGTCACCGCCACCATGATCACCGACGCCGAGGAACCGGCCGAGAACGACAAGGGCCCCTACTTCAAGGACGCCGACGGCAAGACGGTCCGTACCCTCACGGAGCTGAAGACCGGCGCCGACGGCACCCTGAAGCTCCCCACCATCTACGCCGACGGCACCGCGGGCACCTACAAGCTGCGCCTCACCACCGAGGGCGGCGCCACGGTCGTCATCGAGCTGAAGGTCGAGGCACCCGAGGCCTCCGGGACGCCGCAGCCCTCCGGGACGCCCGCCGCCTGACCCCGCCCCGGCCGCACCTGAGAGCAGCCCCTCTGCCACCATCCGGCAGAGGGGCTGTTCCACGTGTTCTCATCTCGCGCCCGCGTTGCTACGGTGCCCCAACCCTGACGACCCATCAGATCCGTGCTCTCCGGGAGGACCGGCATGCGTGCCCTCGTCGCCGCCGCCATCGGGCTGGCCGCAGCTCTCGCGCTCGTCTTCACCGTCACCGCGATCGGCGCACCGCCCGGAGAGACCTCGCCCAAACCCCTGCTGACCACCGTCCCGGGCCCCAAGAACTAGTGCCCCTCCGGCACTGACCACCGGAAGAGCAACCCAAGCCGAGGGAGGGCACCACATGCGCCGCCGAGCCGGCCTCGTACTCCTGGCATTCGCCGTCTTCTTCGCCGCCATGTCGCCACTGCTGCGCTGGTACGCCTTCCCCAGGCTGGCGAAGATCCCGCCCAGCCAGTACCAGGAGACGGTGCTGGAGGCGAAGCCCGCCACCCTCCTCGACTACAACGACAACATGAAGGTGAAGACGGTCCCCAAAGTCACCATCGTGCAGACCCTCAAGGGCAACGTCGAGGAGTCCGAGAAGATCGAACGCAGCGCCGGGCGCGATGTCGTCGTCTGGGACGCCCTCAGCTTCGTGGCCGGCCCGGACGGCAAGATGGTCTCCCAGATCCCCGAGCGCTACATCTTCGACGCCCACAGCCAGGCCCCCGTCCACGCCACCGGCGAATCCGTCGACGGCGACCCGGTCAGGCGCGAGGGCATCGAGTTCAAGTGGCCCTTCCTCACCGAGAAACGCGACTACGAGTACTTCGACGCCCAGGCCCGCACCAACTCGCCCATCCACTACCGGGGCACCCGCACCTTCCACGGCATGGACGTCTACTACTTCGAGCAGACCATCCCGTGGACCAAGGTCCCGATGCCGAAGAAGATGCCGATCAAGGGCGTCACCCCGGAACAGATCGCGAAGACGGGCATGACCCGCTGGTACTCCACCAAGCGGATGTTCTGGGTGGACCCGGTCACCGGAGCGCCGGTCAACGGCGAGGAGATCCACAAGGAGGAGCTGCGCAACGCCAGGAAGATGGGGATGCCCCAGGACACCGTCACCGTGTTCGCCGGGCATGTGAAAATGCGCCCGGACTACGTCGAGTCGGTCGTCGACCTGGTCAAGTCCCAGCGCCTGCTGGTCCTGCTGCTCACCTCGTACCTGCCCCGGGGCTTCCTGGTCCTCGGCGCCGGACTGCTCGCCCTCGCCCTGTGGCTGGAGGCCCGCTCCCGCCGCCCGGACGGGACAGCGGACCCTGCCCCTACTCCCGCCTGATCTTGGTGAACCGGGTCGCCTCCACCGTCGTCGGGTCCTCCGGCCACGGATGCTTCGGATAGCGGCCGCGCAGTTCCGCCCGTACGGCCCGGTAGCCGTCCCGCCAGAACGACGCCAGATCCGCGGTGACGGCGGCGGGCCGGCCGGCCGGGGAGAGGAGATGGACCAGGACCGGCACCCCGGCCACCCCAGGGGTCTCCCGCAGCCCGAACATCTCCTGGAGTTTCACCGCGAGTACGGGCTGCGCCCCGCCGTACTCCACCCGGATCCGGGAACCGCTCGGCACCTCGATCCGCTCGGGCGCCAGCTCGTCGAGCCGTACCGCCTCGCCCGTCGCCCACGGCAGCAGCCGCCGCAGCGCCTGCCCGGCGTCGATCCGCGCCAGATCGGAGCGCCGCCGGGCCCGTGACAGCTCGGGCTCCAGCCACTGCTCGGTACGCTCCAGCAGCGCATCCTCCGACACGTCCGGCCAGGGTGCGCCCAGCTCACGGTGGAGAAACGCGAGCCGCTCCCGCAACTGTCCGCTCTCCCGCGTCCAGCGCAGCAGCCCCAGCCCTTCGCGCCGCAGCCCCTCGACCAGTGCCTCGCGCACCAGCCCGGACGCCGGCTGCTTCAGCGGGCGCACCGACAGCTCGACGGCGCCCAGCCGCTCCACCCGGCGGGCCACCACGTCGCCGTCGGCCCAGTGCACCTCCTCGCCGCCGCGGAGCAGATGCCCGGCGGCCGCCCGCGCCGTGTCCTCGTCGATGACGGCGGCCAGCCGCACCCGCGCGGACGCCGCGTGCGCGGGCCGGTCGGCGACCGCGACCGCCAGCCAGGGCGCACTGCGCAGCCCCGAACCGTCGCGCAGCTCCGCGCCCGTCCCCGATGCCATCAGGAACACCCCATCGCCCCGGGCCCGTGCCACCCGCTCCGGGAACGCCAGCGCGGCCACCAGGCCGACGGCCGCGTCGTCCGGACCGGACCCCCCGGCCACGTCCTTCACCGACGAGGACAGCCGCCGGACCTCCTGCCGCCAGCGCGCCGCATAGCCGTCCCCGCCGCGCCGCGCGGTGCGCAGCGCGGCCGCCAGATCGTCCCCGTACTCCCGCGGCGGCTCCTCGCTCAGCAGCGCCACGACCTCGGCCGCCCGCCGCCCGCCCACCTCGGCGGCGCCGTCCAGCAGCGCCCGCGCCAGCCGCGGATGCAGGCCGAGCCGGGACATCCGCACACCCCGGTCGGTCACCCGCCCGTCCGGGCCCACCGCACCGACCGCCGTCAGTACCTCGCGCGCCGCACCCATCGCACCCGCGGGCGGCGGGTCGAGCAGCGCCAGCCCCGACGCGTCCGGATCGCCCCAGCACGCCGCCTGCAACGCGAACGCCGCCAGATCCGCGACCTTGATCTCCGGGGACGGGAACCGGGCGAGCCGCCCGTCCTCCGCCTGCGCCCAGCACCGGTACACGGCCCCGGGCGCCTCACGCCCGGCCCGGCCCGCCCGCTGCCTCCCCGCCGCCTGCGAGGCCCGCACCGTCGTCAGCGCGCTCAGCCCGCGCGCGTGATCGGTACGCGGCTCCCTGGCCAGCCCCGAGTCGACCACGATCCGCACCCCGGGCACCGTGAGGGACGACTCCGCCACCGAGGTCGCCAGCACCACCCGCCGCCCCTCGGACGACCCGGCCAGCACCGCGTCCTGCGCCGCCGCCGGAGCCCGCCCGTGCACCTGGAGCACCTCGGCGGCCACCCCGGCCAGCTGTCCCGCCACCCGCCCGATCTCGCCGACCCCGGGCAGGAAACACAGCACGTCGCCGTCCCGCTCGGCGAGTGCCCGGCGCACCGTCGCGGCGACATGCGTCAGCAGCGCCGGATCGACCCTTCCCCAAGCTCTCGGCTGCGATACCGCATTCCCATGCGGTGGCCGCACCGGAGCGGCGGGCGGCGCCCAGACCACCTCCACCGGATGGGCGACACCCTCCGCCTCGATCACCGGGGCATCGCCCAGCAGCCGCGCCCAGCCCTGCGCGTCCGTCGTCGCGGACGCGGCGACCAGCCGCAGTTCGGGCCGGATCGCCGCCCGCACATCGAGCAGGAACGCGGCGACCGTGTCCGCGTCCAGATGCCGCTCATGGCACTCGTCGATGATCACCGCATCGACCCCGGCCAGCTCCTGGTCGCGCTGCAGCCGCTGGAGCAGCACCCCGGTGGTCACCACCTCCACCACCGTGTCGCGCCCCACCACCCGCTCGCCGCGGACCGTGAACCCCACCCGCCCGCCGGCCTGCTCCCCGATGAGCCACGCCATCCGCCGGGCCGCCGCCCGCGTGGCGATCCGCCGCGGCTCCGCGACCACCACCCGGCGCACCGGACCGCCCCCGGCCAGACCGGCCAGGACCAGCGGTACGAGCGTCGTCTTGCCGGTGCCGGGCGGCGCGCACAGCACCGCGACGCCGCGGTCGTCGAGCGCCCGCCGCAGGGCGGGCACGGCGGTGCGTACGGGCAACTGGTCCAGGGCGTCGGTACGGATCACGCCCCCAGTCTCGTACGACCCGCCCCCGCCGGGTCCCGGGCCCCCGCACCGGACCCGCTCAGTCCCGTCCGCCAGGGCCCGTCAGTCCCGCTCGCAGACGAAGATCGCCGTGCCGGGGATGAGATTTCCGCGCAGCGGGGACCAGCCGCCCCACTCCTGGTGGTTCCAGGCGGGCCACTCCGGTTCGACCAGGTCGACCAGGCGGAAGCCGCCGGCCACCACGTCCCGCACCCGGTCGCCCAGCGTCCGGTGGTGCTCGACGTACACGGCGTCGCCCCGCTCGTCCTGCTCGACATAGGGAGTGCGGTCGAAGTAGGAGGCCGCGACCGAGAGGCCCTCCGGCCCCGGCTCGTCCGGGAACGCCCAGCGGACCGGGTGCGTCACCGAGAAGACCCAGCGGCCCCCGGGGCGCAGCACCCGGTGCACCTCGCGGAACACCTGCACGGGGTCGGCGACGAACGGCACCGCGCCGTAGGCGGAGCACGCCAGGTCGAAGGAGCCGTCCCGGAACGGCAGCACCCCGGCGTCCGCCTCCACCAGCCGGACCGTCGGCACATCGCTGCCGCCGATCCGCAGCGCGTGCTGCAACTGCCGGTGCGAGAGGTCCAGGGCCACCGGACGGGCACCCTGTGCGGCGAGCCAGCGCGAGCACTGCGCGGCGCCCGCGCCGATCTCCAGGACGTCCAGGCCCCGCAGGGACGCGGCGGGGCCCAGCAGACCGGCCTCCGCCTCGTCGAGCCCCTCCGGGCCCCAGATGAAACGGTCGTCGCCGAGGAAGGCGCCGTGGTCGCTCTGGTACTCGTCGGCGTTCCGGTCCCACCAGCCGCGACTTGCCCGGCTGCTCTCGGCCTCCGACGCGTCGCGGCGGGTCGCTTCGGGTTCGGCCGCGTAGATCTCTTGGCTCATCGTGTCCGTCGTTGTAGTTTGCCTTCACCCCGCCGCACGCGGTACGTACCTGGGGGTACCTGTGGGCACGGCTCGCGTGCCCATGAAATGTCTCCTGCGGCCGATGTGGCCTCGGGGAACACGAGTTGTGCCGGATATGAGCCGCTGCGCCCCCGGTGTGCGCCTTCGCGCATTGACCGTGCCCGGCTGCCCCCGTATGCTACAAGTTGCGCTGCGAGCCTGCGCGCCTCAGACCTAGCAGGCCGCGCTCGCATCTGTTGTATGTCCCCTCGGTTCACGAGGCGTCTCCCGTCCAGCGGGTTCGGTGCTTCCCGAGCTGTCCGGCTTCTGCAGAAGTGATAAGGGCTCCCGGCGTAGCAGTACCTACGACTCACTGTCCGTACCGGAGCCCTTTCCCACATGACGAGCAGCACCGAGACCACCGCCACCACCCCGCAGGTAGCGGTCAACGACATCGGTAACGAGGAAGCCTTCCTCGCCGCGATCGACGAGACGATCAAGTACTTCAACGACGGCGACATCGTCGACGGCGTCATCGTGAAGGTCGACCGGGACGAGGTCCTGCTCGACATCGGTTACAAGACCGAAGGCGTCATCCCCTCCCGCGAGCTTTCGATCAAGCACGACGTCGACCCGAACGAGGTCGTCAAGGTCGGCGACGAGATCGAGGCCCTGGTTCTCCAGAAGGAGGACAAGGAAGGCCGCCTCATCCTGTCCAAGAAGCGCGCTCAGTACGAGCGTGCCTGGGGCACGATCGAGAAGATCAAGGAAGAGGACGGCATCGTCACCGGTACCGTCATCGAGGTCGTCAAGGGTGGTCTCATCCTCGACATCGGCCTCCGTGGCTTCCTGCCGGCCTCCCTCGTCGAGATGCGCCGCGTCCGCGACCTCCAGCCCTACGTGGGCAAGGAGCTCGAGGCCAAGATCATCGAGCTGGACAAGAACCGCAACAACGTGGTCCTGTCCCGCCGTGCCTGGCTGGAGCAGACCCAGAGCGAGGTCCGCCAGACGTTCCTCACGACCCTGCAGAAGGGCCAGGTCCGCTCCGGCGTCGTTTCCTCGATCGTCAACTTCGGTGCGTTCGTGGACCTCGGCGGCGTCGACGGTCTCGTGCACGTCTCCGAGCTGTCCTGGAAGCACATCGACCACCCCTCCGAGGTTGTCGAGGTCGGCCAGGAAGTCACCGTCGAGGTTCTCGACGTCGACATGGACCGCGAGCGCGTCTCCCTGTCGCTCAAGGCGACGCAGGAAGACCCGTGGCAGCAGTTCGCCCGTACGCACCAGATCGGGCAGGTCGTCCCCGGTAAGGTCACCAAGCTCGTTCCGTTCGGTGCGTTCGTGCGCGTCGACGAGGGCATCGAGGGTCTGGTCCACATCTCCGAGCTGGCCGAGCGCCACGTGGAGATCCCGGAGCAGGTCGTCCAGGTCAACGACGAGATCTTCGTCAAGGTCATCGACATCGACCTCGAGCGCCGCCGCATCAGCCTCTCGCTGAAGCAGGCCAACGAGTCCTTCGGTGCCGACCCGGCCTCGGTCGAGTTCGACCCGACCCTGTACGGCATGGCCGCGTCCTACGACGACCAGGGCAACTACATCTACCCCGAGGGCTTCGACCCCGAGACCAACGACTGGCTCGAGGGCTACGAGACCCAGCGCGAGGCGTGGGAGACGCAGTACGCCGAGGCGCAGCAGCGCTTCGAGCAGCACCAGGCCCAGGTCATCAAGTCCCGCGAGGCCGACGAGGCCGCTGCTGCCGAGGGCGCTGCCGCCCCGGCCGGTGGCGCCCCGGCTGCCTCCGGCGGCAGCGGTGGCGGCTCGTACTCCTCGGAGTCCGCGGACAACTCCGGCGCCCTGGCGTCGGACGAGGCCCTGGCTGCCCTGCGCGAGAAGCTGGCGGGCGGCCAGAGCTGACGCTCTGCACCCCCTCCGGTCGCTGATCGACCGCAGTAGCTGAAAGTGAGGCCCGCTCCCTTCGGGGAGCGGGCCTCACTCGTTTTCCGCGGCGCGGTTACGGCGTGACGGTGATGTTGGTCAGGCCCTTGCCGCCGGTCACCGTGTTGCTGCTGTGGACGGTGGTCGGGCAGTTCGCGCCGTAGTTGGTGACGTTGATCGCGATCTGCTTGTCGCCCTTGGCGCCCGTCAGGTCCGAGTGGTTGTCGCGGAAGACGGTGCCGCAGCCCCAGCCGCTCTGCTGGGTGTGGGTCTCGTAGCCGTTGTTGGTCGTACCGGAGCCCTTGTTGCCTTCGACCAGGACGCCATTGCCCTTCACATCGACCCAGGAATCGTCGTAGTTGGCGCCGGTCAGCCCACTGCCGTCGAAGGTGTTGCCGATGATCCTCGCCCCGGTGGTGCCCTCCTTGATGTCGACGTTCTCGCCGCCGACCCCCGGGCCGATCGTGTTGTCCAGGATCTGGACCCGGTCGCTCCGGTCGGAGAGATCGCCGGCCGTGCCGACATAGACGCCCTCGCCCATGCCGCGGCCGTCGTGCCCGGTGTCGTAGATCCGTGAGTTCTTGATGACGCCGTCCTTGCTGGACTTGCGGAAGTGGACGCCCTCCATGTCCAGGTCGTGCACGGTCACCGAGTCGATGACGACGCCGGTGGCGGTGTCGGCCATGATGCCCTTCTGGCCGCCGGTGACGGTGATGCCCTCGACGGTCCAGTACGAGGCACCGTCGAGGTGCAGTCCGTAGCCCCCGCCGGCCGTGAGGATCGCCTTGGCGGAGCCCGCGAGGGTGATCCGGGCGGAAGCGGTCCCGGGGACGGTCGCCCTGAAGTTGCCGGTGTAGGTGCCGTCGGCGAGCCGGATCGTGTCGCCGGGGGCCGCGGCGGTGAGGGCGGACTTGAGCTGGGCGGCGGTGCTCACGTCGATGACCGTTGCCGCACCCGCCGTGGTGGCGGAGGCGAGGGCGAGGCCGCCGGTGGCGAGCGCGGTGGCCAGCAGGGCCGGGAGCAGTGTGCGGGTGCGCATGTGGGGGTGCCTTCCCGTCGAAGGAGTTCGAGGTTCTCGTACATGAATATGGGGCGAGTCCCTGAACTTGCTGCCCAGTGACGGTAGGGACGCGGTGCGGCCGTGTCAATGTCTGGACCATTGCCCGCGAGACAGTGGCGGTGGGTGGGGGCGACGGGCGGGTGAACGGGGGAACACCTGTGGGATGCCCAGGGAGCTGACGGACCGTTACGTACTTTCACGCGGATCCCGGCGGACTCGGGTCGGCCGTGAACTCGGCACTCCCGTCGAGGTGTTCACCGACATGAACGCCAACGTCTCTGCCTTCAAAGGGAAGGCGGGAGCCCGCCACCGCCGACGCATCCCGGGTTCCGCGCGGGTTCCGGCATGAACCGGCGGGTGAAAGGGCACAGTCCGGGAATGCATGTGTCCTGCGGGACGTTCTTCTCGACGAACACGAGGAGGAGCGGTAACCGTGCCTGATCCGCAGAGTTTGTACGAATGGGAGCCGAAGGGCCTGGCCGTCGTCGACATGGCGCTCGCCCAGGAGTCGGCCGGCCTGGTCATGCTCTACCACTTCGACGGATACATCGACGCGGGCGAGACCGGCGAGCAGATCGTGGACGGCCTGCTCGAAACGCTGCCGCACCAGGTCGTGGCCAGCTTCGACCACGACCGTCTCGTCGACTACCGCGCACGGCGCCCGCTGCTGACCTTCCGGCGCGACCGCTGGGCCGCCTACGAGACCCCGACGCTCGACGTCAGGGTCGTGCAGGACGCCACCGGAGCGCCCTTCCTGCTGATGTCCGGGCCCGAGCCCGATGTGGAGTGGGAGCGCTTCGCCGCCGCCGTCGAGCAGATCGTCGAGCGCCTCGGCGTCCGCCTGGCGGTGAATTTCCACGGGATCCCGATGGGTGTCCCGCACACCCGCCCCGTCGGCATCACCCCGCACGGCAACCGCACGGACCTCATGCCCGGCCACCGCAGCCCCTTCGACGAGGCGCAGGTGCCCGGCTCCGCGGAGGCCCTGGTGGAGTACCGGCTGATGGAGGCCGGGCACGACGTCCTCGGTGTCGTCGCCCATGTGCCGCACTACGTCGCCCGCTCCGCGTACCCGGACGCGGCGCTCACCGCGCTGGAGTCGATCACGGCCGCGACCGGCCTGGTCCTGCCGTCCGTCGCCCACGCCCTGCGCACGGAGGCGCATCGCACCCAGACCGAGATCGACCGGCAGATCGACCAGGGCGACGAGGAGCTCGTCTCGCTCGTCGAAGGCCTTGAGCACCAGTACGACGCGGTCGCCGGATCCGAGACCCGTGGCAATCTGGTCGCCGAGCCCGTGGACCTGCCGTCCGCCGACGAGATCGGCCTCGAATTCGAGCGGTTCCTCGCCGAGCGCGAGGGGGACGCCTGACCGCTCCCGCCGGTCACCCCTCGTACTAGGCTGCCGGTCATGCTGAAAGTGGGCCTGACCGGTGGGATCGGCGCCGGCAAGAGTGAAGTGTCACGGCTGCTCGTCGGATACGGAGCCGTACTGATCGACGCCGACCGGATCGCCCGTGAGGTCGTCGAGCCGGGGACACCCGGGCTCGCGGCCGTCGTCGACGCGTTCGGCACCGGCATCCTCACCGCCGACGGCACCCTGGACCGGCCGAAGCTCGGCTCGATCGTCTTCTCCGACGCCGACCGGCTCGCCGCCCTCAACGCGATCGTCCACCCACTGGTCGGCGCCCGCTCCGCCGAGCTGGAGCGGGCCGCGGGCCCCGACTCGGTCGTTGTCCACGACGTACCCCTCCTCACCGAGAACGGCCTCGCGCCGCTCTACGACCTGGTCGTCGTCGTGGACGCGAGCCCCGCGACCCAGCTCGACCGGCTCGTACGGCTGCGCGGCATGACCGAGTCCGAGGCCCGCGCCCGGATGGCCGCCCAGGCCACCCGGGAGCAGCGGCGGGCCGTGGCGGATCTGGTCATCGACAACGACGGACCGCTGGAGCACCTGGAGCCGCAGGTCCGCAAGGTCTGGTCGGAGCTGACCGAGCGGGCCGCGGCCGGCTGACCCCGGCACCGGGGCAGCCCGGAATACCGGACCCCGGCCGGGCGTTGATGACCCGGTGACGAAGGGAAGGACGAGACCGTGCCTGAGAGGACCCCGGAGACCGACGTCATCGACTTCCGCGCGGCCGAGCACCTGCTGGCGGCGCGCGACCCCCGAGGCGCCGTGAAACTGCTGGATTCGGTGATCGCGGCCCATCCGGAGAGCACCGCGGCCCGGCTGCTGCGGGCCCGTGCGTTCTTCGCCGCCGCCCAGCTGCGTCCCGCCGAGCTCGAATTCGAACTCGTCCTGGAACGCGAGCCGGACAACGCCTTCGCACACTTCGCGCTGGCCCGCACCTTCGAGCGCTCCGGCCGCACCGACCGGGCCGTCCGCCACTTCCGGCTGGCCGCCGCGCTCGACCCGAACCCGGAGTATCTGAAGGCGGCCCGCTTCCCGGCCCAGGACTGACGCCCGGGGCCGGGCGGGCGCGCCCCGGCCCGGTTCAGTGCCCCTATCTGCCGCGCCCGCCGTGGTCGGGTTCGTACGGTGGGACATCGCGGCCGGGCTGGTAGTGCGGCCCCTGGTGGATGTGGTGGACGATCACCGTCAGGTCCACGAGCACCAGCAGGAGCAGCAGGCCGCAGGCGGCGGCCCAGCCCGGCCGGTCGGTGAGCGTGAAGGCTGCCAGGCCGAAGACGGCCCAGGCCAGCCCCCATAGACTCAGCCAGAGCCGCAGCCGCAGTGGACTGCGGGCAGTCGTCGGTTCATTACCGGTACGCATGGCGATCGCCTCTCCTACCAGGATGGACCCGCGACGGCGTTCTGGGACACTTCGACGTCGGACTGAGGAGAGCGTGCGTGAACGGCACATCGTGGGAGGACCGGACAGGCCGCAGGGCGAGGGTCCGGGGCTGTCTGCTGGGCGGGGCGATCGGGGACGCACTGGGAAACCCGGTGGAGTTCCTGTCCCTGGCCGGTATCCGCCGCGCGCACGGTGAGCACGGCGTACAGGGACTCCTCCCGGATGAGCAGGGGATCGTCGGGCGGGTCACGGACGATACGCAGATGACCCTGTTCACGGCCGAAGGGCTGATCAGGGCCCATGCCCGGGAGGCATCGAAGGGCGGCGGTGCCGGGGACGGCGGCGGGATCGGGATCGTACGGAACGCCTATCTGCGCTGGCTGGACACCCAGAACCACCCCGCT
>NZ_JBEXPH010000050.1:0-47730 GCF_040611955.1 Streptomyces sp. NPDC006510
CCGGCTCGTCCGGGGGACGGGCCGTCTCTCCGGGCCGCGCCGGGTGGCGGTCGGCGACCGCACGTTCGAAGCCCGGCGCGGTGTCGTGCTGGCCACCGGCACGCGGCCCCGGATCCCCCCGGTGCCGGGCCTCGAGGGAACGCCGTACTGGACCAACAGGGATGCCATGGCGGCCAAGGAGCTGCCGGAGTCGATGGTCGTGCTCGGCGGGGGCGCCATCGGCGTCGAACTCGCCCAGGTCTTCGCCCGCTTCAAGTGCGCGGTCACGGTGATCGAGGGGCAGGACCGGCTGCTGGCGCAGGAGGAACCGGAAGCCGGGGAGCTGGCCGCGGAGGCGCTGCGGGCGGACGGAGTCACCGTACTCACGGGTGCTCGGGCACGGCAGGTCAGCCATGACGGCACCGAGTTCACCGTCCGCCTTGAGGGTGACGGGGAGCCGCTGCGTGCCGAACGGCTTCTGGTCGCCACCGGGCGCCACACCGACCTGGCCGCGCTGGCGGTCGACACGGTGGGGCTGGATCCAACGGCGGGAGCCGTGAACACGGACGGGCAGATGCGGGCGGGGGAGGGGCTGTGGGCGGTCGGCGACATCACAGGCCGAGGCGCCTTCACCCATGTGTCGATGTACCAGGCGCAGATTGCCGTCCGGGACATCCTCGGACAGCCCGGTCCCGACGCCGACTACCGGGCGCTGCCCCGTGTCACCTTCACCGATCCGGAGATCGGGGCCGTCGGGTTGACGGAGCGGCAGGCGCGTGAGCGGGGGCTGCGGGTACGCACCAGTGTGCTGCCCATCGCCTTCTCCACGCGAGGCTGGATCCACGGGCCGGGCAACGATGGGCTCATCAAGCTTGTGGAGGACGCGGACCGGGGTGTGCTGATCGGTGCGACGTCGGCGGGGCCGGCGGGAGGCGAGGTGCTCTACGGACTGAACGTGGCCGTCCACGCCGAGATACCCGTCGACCGGCTCCAGCACATGATTTACACGTATCCCACCTTCCACCGGACGGTCGAGGCCGCGCTCGGAGCCCTCCGCTGAGCCGCCCCCGGATCGCCCACGCGGCCCCGGCGCCCAGGCGATGGCGCACCATGCCGGGCCGCGACCCCGGCGAGCCGCACAGGGCCGCCACCTCGCTGGAGCTTCTCTTCGACCTGTGCTTCGTCATCGCGGTGGCGCAGGCGTCCGGGAGTCTGCACCAGGCGCTGACCGACGGGGACTACGCCACCGGTGTCCTGCGCTTCGCGCTGGTCTTCTTCACCATCTGGTGGGCGTGGATGAACTTCACCTGGTTCGCTTCCGCCTACGACCCGGACGACGTCCTGTACCGGTTGGCGGTGTTGGTCCAGATCACGGGGTCGCTCGTGCTCGCCGCAGGCGTTCCGCGCGCGTTCGAGGAGGGTGACCTGCGGGTCATCACCATCGGATACGTCGTGCTGCGCACGGCGCTGGCCGCCCTGTGGCTGCGCGCCGCGTGGTCCGACCCCGCTCGGCGGCCGACCACCCTGCGCTTCGCCGTTGGGGTGACGGTATGTCAGATCGGGTGGGTCGGGTTGCTCGGTCTCCCGGCATCGGCGCGGCTGCCGGGCATTGTGGTGCTGATCATCGCCGAGGTCTCCGTCCCGGTGTGGGCGCAGTCCGCCGGGATGACCCCATGGCATCCGCGCCACATTGCCGAGCGCTACGAACTCTTCACCCTCATCGTCCTCGGAGAGTCCGTCGCGGCGGCCACCGTTGCCGTCCGGGGCGCCTTCGACCGGCACCAGGGAACCGGCTCGCTGTACGCGGTGGCGGCCGGTGGCCTGTTCATGGCCTACGCCATGTGGTGGCTGTACTTCGCCAGATCCGCGCACACCCTGCTTGCCACGACGCACCAGGCCCACCGCAGGAGATTCACCTGGGCCTACGGCCACTACCTGATCTTCGCTTCGGCGACCGCCGAGGGAGCCGGCCTGGCCGCGTACGCCGATCACGTCACGCGTCGCACGGACGCCTCGCCGTTGGCCGCGGGCGCGGCGGTCACCGTCCCCGCGGCCATCTTCCTGATCACCGTCTGGGCCGTACACCTCCGGCCCCATCAAAGAACCGTGGCCGAGTGGATTCCGTATCCCGTCGCGGCCGGCGGCGTCCTGCTGGCCGCTTTCTTCCCGGCACCTGCCCTCGCCGCCGGTGCGCTGCTGGCGGTCCTCGCCGTGGTGGTCACGGTGGAGCGCCGATGAAGAAGCTCGCGGCGAGATCTCACCCTGTGCCGGGACCGAAGGCCGCGCGGCGGCACTCACCGTGTGGTGAGTGCCGCCGCGCGGCCGCCCTACCGCCCGCGCCTCGTCAGCTCGTCGCGCGTACCGCATCGCGGATCAGTTCGGCGACCTCCTTGGGCCGGGACACGGCCACGGCGTGCGAGGCGCCCTCGATCTCGACGATCGTCGCCCCGGCCCGCTTGGCTCCGAAGCGCTCGACCTCGGGGTTGATCGCCTGGTCCGCGCCGGCCACGAGCGCCCAGGAAGGCTTGGTCTTCCACGCGGCGGCCGGGGCCGTCTCCGTGAATGCCGAGGCGGCCAGTGGACGCTGCGCCACCGCAAGGACCTTGGTGGCGGCGGCCGGGACGTCGGCGGCGAAGATGTCCGGGAACGCCTCGGCCTTGATGGTGACTTCGACGGCAGGCTCCGATCCCTCCACGGGGTACGTCGCCTCCTTCAGGTTGCTGACGAGCGGCGAGAGGGGGAAGCGGCCCTGCAATTCGCCCAGGCTCTCGCCCTCTTCGGTGACGTAGGCCGCTACGTAGACCAGCCCGACGACGTTCTCCGCAGCGCCTGCCACGGAGATGATCGCACCGCCGTAGGAGTGGCCGACGAGCACCACCGGACCGTCGATCTGAGCAGCCACGGACGCGATGTACGCGGCGTCGGACGCCAGGCCGCGCAGCGGGTTCGGTGGCGCGACCACGGGGATGCCGTGGTTCTGCAGTTCCGCGATGACCCCGGTCCAACTGGCGGCGTCCGCGAAGGCTCCGTGCACGAGAACAGCTGTGGGGGTGGGGTTCGTGGTCATGTTCGGGTTGTTCTCCCTGTTGTCGGGGGCTTTCGGAGGTCGGCGTGGAGCGCGGTATCAGCCGGTGTGGAGCGCGGTGCGCAGGGTGTCGGCGGCCAGCGTGATGGCGGCCTGGGCGGCGTGGGTCTCGCGGAGGGCGTTGAGCATGACGAAGTCGTGGATGATGCCCTGGAAGCGGACGGCGGTGACGGGGACACCGGCTTCGCGCAGTTTGTTGGCGTAGGCCTCGCCTTCGTCGCGCAGGACGTCGGCCTCGCCGGTGATGACGAGGGCGGGGGGCAGGCCGGTGAGCTGTTCGGTGGTGGCCCGTAGCGGGGAGGCGGTGATCTGGGCGCGGTCGGTCTCGTCGGTCGTGTACTGGTCCCAGAACCACTGCATGCCGTCGCGGCGCAGGAAGTAGCCCTCCGCGAACTGGTGGTAGGAGCCGGTGTCGAAGTTTGCGTCGGTGACCGGGTAGAACAGCACCTGCTGCAGGAGCGGGATGTCGCCGCGGTCCTTGGCCATCAGGGTCAGGGCGGCGGTCATGTTGCCGCCGACGGAGTCGCCGGCGACGGCCAGCCGCGAGCCGTCCAGGTTCTTGGACGCGCCCTGCTGGACGACCCACTTCGCGACCGCGTAGTTCTGCTCGATGGCGACCGGGTAGCGGGCCTCGGGGGAGAGGTCGTATTCGGGGAAGACCACGGCGGCGTTCGCGCCGACGGCGAGTTCGCGTACGAGGCGGTCGTGGGTGTGGGCGTTGCCGAACACCCAGCCCGCGCCGTGGATGTAGAGGATCACCGGCAGGGTCCCTTCCACGCCGGCGGGGCGCACGATGCGTGCGCGGACGCTGCCCGTCGGACCGCCCGAGACGTTGATCCATTCCTCGTCGATCTGCGGCTTGTCGGTCTCGCCGGACTGCACCTCGTCCACCGCCTTCCGGCCCTCGGCGGGCGGCAGGTCGAACAGATAGGGCGGATTGGCGGTCGCTTCGGCGAAAGCAGCTGCCGCCGGCTCCAGCACCGGCTGCACCGGCTCTACAACGTCGGACATGTGAGTCTCCTGATTTTCATGTGATGTGCCAGCCCCTCCGGGCCAGACATGGAGATCTGCGGGGCCGTCGATCCATACGCTAAACCCCTGAAGGCGGCGGAGATTGACCATCAGTGCACCGGATTTGACCTCGCAACGCATGGAAACGGGACGCAGTGCACTGTCGGGACGAATGCTGTGCACTGTCGGGACACACGGATGCTTCGGCTCGAAATAGCCTGGTGGCGAAGCAGTTGCGGGCTGCCGGAGGTTGGTGCTGTGCATCGCACAGAAGGCCTACCCGGAATTCATTTCGGTTGAGCGTGGGCGCATTGATTGCGTGTTCTCCCGGTTCTCTTTGCCCGCCGCTGTCACCGCAGTTGGAAGTCGATGCAGATGAAAATCGACGCTGTTCATGCCGCAGGAGGTTGTCCAAAGGTGTCCACGATGCCGGTCGGTGGGCTGGTTCCCAGCACCACCGACAACCCCGCGGACCTCATCGTCCGCAACGCGAAGATCCATACAGGAGACCCGGGGCGCCCGCAGGCCGAGGCGATCGCCATACGGGACGGCGTCATCACGGTCGTCGGCGACGACAAGGACGTGGCCCTCCATGTCGGCCCGGCCACGAAGGTGGTCGACGCTCTCGGCCGCCGGGTGATCCCCGGACTCAACGACTCCCACCTGCACGTCATCCGGGGTGGGCTCAACTACGTGCTGGAGCTGCGCTGGGACGGCGTCCGCACGCTGCGCCAGGGCCTGGCGATGCTGCGTGAACAGGCGGCCCGCACGCCGAAGGGCCAGTGGGTCCGGGTGGTGGGGGGATGGTCGGCCGAGCAGTTCGCCGAACGGCGGCTGCCGACCGTCGCCGAGTTGAATGCCGCCGCGCCGGACACACCGGTGTTCGTTCTGCACCTGTACCAGTCGGCGGTGCTCAACCGGGCTGCGCTCAAGGCCGCCGGATACACCAGGGACACCCCCGATCCGAAGGGCGGCCAGATCGTACGGGGCCGGGACGGTGAGCCCACGGGCATGCTGCTGGCCGCCCCGAGTGCTCTGATCCTCTACTCGACTCTGGCCAAGGCCCCGGTGCTGGAGGGCGAGGACAAGAAGACCTCCACCCGCCACTTCCTGCGGGAACTGAACAGGTTCGGGCTCACGTCGGCGATCGACGCGGCGGGGGGATTCCAGAATTTCCCCGACAACTACAGCACGGTCGTCGAACTGGCCAAGGCCGGCCAGCTTTCGCTGCGCATCGCCTACCATCTTTTCCCGCAGACCGCCGGTCAGGAAATCGACGACCTCGCCCGCTGGATCGAAATGGCCCGCCCCGAGGACGGGGACGAATGGCTCCGCCTCAACGGCGCAGGAGAGAATCTCACCTGGGCGGCAGCAGATTTCGAGAACTTTGCCCAGCCGCGCCCGGAACTCGCTCCCGGCTATGAGACAGAATTCGAGAAGGCCGTACGTCTGCTCATGGAGAACGGCTGGGGATTCCGGCTGCACGCCACCTACGACGACACCATCCGACGCGATCTCGCGATATTCGAAAAGTTGGCCGCGGAAGGACTCTTCCCGGCCGGCAACCGGTGGCTGTTCGACCATGCGGAGACAGTCTCTGCGGACAGCCTCGACCGCATCGCCGCCCTCGGCGGCGCCATGTCCGTGCAGAATCGCCTGTCCTTCCAGGGCGAGGCGTTCGTACGCCGCTACGGCCCCGGCGCCGCAGCGGACGCCCCTCCGATCCGGGCCATGCTGGAGCGCGGTCTGACCGTCGGCGCCGGCACCGACGCCACCCGCGTCTCGACCTACAACCCGTGGATCGCCCTGCACTGGCTGATCACCGGCCGCACCGTCGGCGATCTGGTCATGCGCCCGCCGCACAACCGCGTCGACCGGCAGACGGCGCTGTCGATGTTCACCGAAGCAGGGGCTCGGCTGACCGGCGAGGAGGACGTCAAGGGCGTCCTGCGCCCGGGCTCCCTCGGCGACCTCGCGGTCCTGTCCGAGGACTACTTTGCCGTGCCCGAGCCGGACATCGTGCACATCGAGTCCCTGCTGACGGTGGTCGGCGGCCGCATCGTCTACGCCGCCGCCGAGTACGAGGGCCTCGACGAGGAACTGCCGCCGGTCAGCCCCGAGTGGAGCCCGGTCGCGCACTTCGGCGGCTACCAGGCCACGCCCGGTACCGGCTCGTCGGGCGCCCGCCAGGCCGAGTTGCTCGGCCTGGCCGTCGCGGAGTCGGAGCAGCACCGACAGTGGCGCGCCCGACGAGGTCTGGCCCCGGATACCGAGAGCACGGTCTTCGACCCCTGCTTCTCGCTCTGATCTCCCGGAAGAGGCCCGGTCACGAGCCGCCCCTCCCGGGGCACCACCCCCCACCTCTCGCCGTCGAACGGACGGCTTTGCTCAGCAGCGGACGCCCGTCCGCGATCACATCACTCATGGAAAGGCCCTCTCGTGGTCAACATCTCCGAAGTCACCGCCGCCCCCGGTCCCGACCTGCTGACCCCCGACAACTGCGCCGTGCTGTTTGTGGACCACCAGCCTCAGATGTTCTTCGGCACCGGCAGCGGCGACCGCACCGCCATCATCAATTCGACCGTGGGCCTGGCCAAGGCAGCCAAGGTGTTCGATGTTCCGGTGGTCCTGAGCACCGTGGCCGCCGAGTCCTTCTCGGGTCCGATCATGCCGCAGCTGGCTGATGTCTTCCCCGACCAGAAGATCATCGACCGCACCACGATGAACGCCTGGGAGGACAGCAACTTCGTCGAAGCCGTCAAGGCGACGGGCCGCAAGAAGCTCGTCATTGCCGGGCTGTGGACCGAGGTCTGCGTCGTACTGCCCACGCTGTCCGCCATCTCCCAGGGCTACGAGGTTTACGTCGTCACGGACGCGTCCGGCGGCGTCAGCCCGCAGGCGCACGAGCACGCCATCCAGCGCATGGTCCAGGGTGGCGCGATTCCGGTGACCTGGGTGCAGGTGCTCCTTGAGCTCCAGCGCGACTGGGCGCGGACGGAGACGTACGTCCCCGTCACGGAGGTGGTGAAGGAGCACGGCGGGGCCTACGGCCTGGGCCTGGTCTATGCGCAGGCCGTCATCGGCGCCCACGCGGCCGGCTGACTCTTCACCTGAGCATCGACGGAACGTCAGGAACAGGCAGGAACGAATGGACACCGGACTGTTGGTCCTCCGACTCGTGGCGGGGCTCCTCATCGCCGGGCACGGAGTGCAGAAGGTCAGTTTCCGCCTAGGCGGCAACGGCTTGGCGGGCGGAACCGAGGAGTTCCGCCACGACGGCTTCCGCGGTGGCAGGCTCACCGCGCTTGCCGCGGGCGGCAGCCAGATCGGCGCCGGCCTGTTCCTGGCGGCCGGTCTTCTCACTCCCGCGGGGGCGATGGCCGCCATGGGAGTGATGACGGTCGCCGGCACCGTCAAATGGCACAACGGGCTCTGGGTCCAGAACGACGGCTACGAGTACCCCATGGTCCTCGTCGTGGCCTCCGCGGTCCTGGCCCTCACCGGTCCCGGCCGCTGGTCGGCCGACCACGCCCTCGGACTGACCCCCTGGCCCCTGTGGGTCTCGGTCGCAGCCATCGTGGTCGGCCCGGTGAACGGACTGCTCACCCGTGTGCTGCTGCATCGTCCCTCAGCCAAGGAAGGAACAACTCGGTATGCGCAAGCTGCTGACTGACGCGGCCCGCACGCTGGCTCCGCCCAAGGGGGACAGGCACGGCCCGTTGCCGCCGCTCATGCTGATGCTGACGGTGGCGACCGGCCTGGTCGACGCCGTCAGCTATCTGGGGCTCGGGCACGTCTTCGTCGCCAACATGACCGGCAACGTGGTCTTCCTCGGGTTCGCCCTGGCAGGTGCCGACGGCCTGTCCGTGCTCGCCTCCATCGTGTCGATGGCCGCGTTCCTCGTCGGCGCACTGGCGGGAGGCCGGTTCGGCACCCGGTTCGCGGAGCACCGCGGACGGCTGCTGACCTTCGCCACGGCGCTTCAAGCGTTGCTCGTCGCCGGGGCGGTCATCACGGCCGTGGTCTCGCACGGCAGCGTGACCACCGAGGTCCGTTACGCCCTGATCGTGCTCCTCGGCCTTGCCATGGGGCTGCAGAACGCGGTCGCCAGACGCCTCGGGGTCCCGGACCTGACCACGACCGTATTGACCCTGACCCTGACCGGACTGGCCGCGGACTCCACCCCGGCTGGCGGGGCCGCACCCCGGCCCGGCCGGCGGATCCTGTCCGTACTGGCCATATTCCTCGGAGCCCTCGCCGGCGCCGTGCTTCTGGCACACACAGGACTCGTCCTGGTCCTGGTCCTGACGTTGGTGCTGCTCGTGGTGACGTCCGCGGCTGCCCACCGCCTCTCGGCCTCCGACGCCCCCTGGGTCAAGCCGCAGGCGTGAACTCGGCGCCGGCCCCGCAGGAGGGGCCGGCGCTCTCGTCAGTGAGCCGCGGGACCACAGACGTTGCACTCCCAGTCGACGGCACCCGCGACCGTCTGCGGCCACCCTCGGCCATGCCCGCACGGCACCCGGGACACCGCCGGAAGCCAGGTGTCCGTGCCCCCATAACGGTAGGGACCGACGTGAACACTGCACTGTCAACGAAGGACTTCCCGGAGGCCGGTTCGGCCTGGGCCCCGCTCGCGGCGCGTGTCTTCCGGGCGCTGTGGATCGCACAACTGGTTTCCAACATCGGCAGTTGGATGCAGACCGTGGGCGCCCAGTGGCTACTGATCGGCCACGACGCCGCCCTGGTGACGCTCGTGCAGACCGCGTCCAGTCTCCCCGTCGTGCTGCTGGCTCTGCCTTCTGGCGTGCTGGCCGACCGTTTCGACCGTCGCACGGTGTTGCTGACCGCTCAGTTCGCCATGCTCGCCGCCTCCACCACGCTGTCGGTGCTGGCGTTCGCGGACGCGCTCACTCCGGCTCTGCTGCTCGGTCTCACCTTCCTGCTGGGATGCGGCACAGCTCTGATGGGCCCGGCCTGGCAGGCCATCCAGCCGGAACTCGTGGAACGCCGCCAGTTGGGACAGGCGGCCGCGCTCGGCGCCGTGAACATGAACCTCGCTCGCGCCCTCGGCCCGGCACTCGGGGGAGCGGTGGTCGCGGCAGCAGGTGCGGGCTGGGTCTTCGCCTTCAACGCCGCCTCCTACCTCGGCACCGCGGCCGTTCTCGCACTGTGGAGACGGCCCGGGGCGGAACCGCCGACTGCTCAGGGCGAGAAGCTCCTGACGGCTCTGCACGCCGGCCGCCGCTACGTGTGGAACGCGCCCGGCGTCCGCCGAGTCCTGCTGCGCACGGTGCTGTTCGTCCCCGGCGGGGCCGCGCTGTGGTCGCTGCTCCCACTGGTCGCGAGCCGCTCCCTCGGCCTGGGCTCGGGCGGGTACGGGGTGCTGCTCGGTGCGGTCGGAGCCGGTGCTGTGAGCGGGGCCTTCGCGCTGCCCGCGATCCGCCGCGCTCTGGGCGCCAACGGCACTCTCGCCGCAGGGGCCTTCGTCTTCGCCGGAGTCCTGGCGGTACTTGCCACGGTCCGGGTCCCATGGCTCGCGGCGGTCGTGCTGCTGCCCGCCGGTCTGGCCTGGATCGGCGTGCTGTCCACCCTCAATGCGGCCGTCCAGGCACGGCTGCCCGGCTGGGTCAGGGCCCGGGGACTCGCCGTCTATCTCCTGGTCTTCCAGGGCGGGCAGGCGCTGGCGGCACCCCTGTGGGGTGCGCTGGCCGACAGGCTGGGGCTGACCGTCTCCCTTCTGGCCGGCAGCGGTCTGCTGCTGCTCGGCGCGGCGAGTGTGCGCCGCTGGCCGCTGTACGGCACGGACGGCATTGACCCGTCCCCGTCCGACCACTGGCCCGTTCCGCCCCTGGTGTTCGAGCCTGGAGCGGCCGACGGCCCCGTGCTGGTCTCCGTCGTATACCGGATCGCGGCCGCGAACAGGGCTGCCTTCATCGACTGCATGGGCCATGTGGCCCGTTCACGCCGGCGCACAGGGGCCCTCACCTGGGGCCTCTACCAGGACGGCAGCGATCCGGGCCGGTTCGTCGAGAACTACCTGGTCGCGTCCTGGTCGGAGCATCTCGCCCAGCACCACAGCCGGCTCACGGCCACCGACCGCCGTCACGAGGAGAGGGCCCGCCGACTGCTTGTCGAGGGCACCGCGCCGGAGGTGACCCATGCATTCGACGCCGCCGCGGGACCCGTGGTGCCCGAGACGGGCGACGCGATGACGGCCCCGGGGCGTCGATGCCCTCCGGGAGAACGGCCAGGAGCGGGCACGTCCGAGTCAGCCCATGCCGAAGCCTGCCACTCACTGGGCGACATACCGTAGGCGGCCCGGAAGACCCGGCTGAAGTGTGACGCGCTGGCGAAACCCCAACGGTGCGCCACGGCGGCCACGGCGAGCCTGCGATCCGGTGCCCGGCCGAGTTCGTGCCGGCAGGCCGCGAGCCGACGCAGCCGTATCAACTGACTCACTGTCGTGCCCTCGCTCTGGAAGAGCTTGTGCAGATAGCGGACGGAGATGTGGTGGGCGAGTGCGATCGACTCCGGCGACAGATCCGGATCAGTCAGATGCAGTTCGATGAAGGTCCGGATGCGTGAAAGCGTCTGCGCACCGACGCCTGAGGCGTCGACCTGCTGCCCCTCGATGAACCCCGTGACGAGTGCGGCGAGGAGATCCACGGCGTTGCGGGCGAGCCGGTCGCCGATGTGCGACTGGTGGAGCGCCGTCTCGGAGGCGAGCGTGGACAGGAAGTTCGACACCAGTGCCCCCACACCCTCTCTGCAGCGCAGGGGCACCCCCATGACCCGGCGCAGGTCGGGCTCGGTGCTCTCCAGGCGGCGTCGCGGCACACGGAAGACTGTCATCCGGAACTGGTCGCTGAAGCGCGGCGAGTCACCTAGACCCGCATCGCAGAAGACGATGTCGCCCGGTTCCAGGAAGACCTCGCTTCCGCCGTGGCGGACCGCGACCGAACCGTGGACGTGCAGGGCGACGTACAGGACTTCCTCATCGCCCGTGTCCGACAGCCAGGGCAGGACGGGGGCGCGTTCGTCGTCGGAACACAGGACGGTGGTCCGCAGAGAGCCGAGACCGTCCGTGCCGGTCACTTTTCGACGATGCCCGTGCGGTCCGGTACTCCGGCGGCCGGTTTCCCCACGGGGCGCGGGCCTTGGCGGCGCCGTCCTCTGCGCTGCGCGTGACATCGGCGCAGAACTCGTGGACAGCACCCCACCGCGTCGCCTCGCGGTGGAGTCGAGGCCGGGGCCGCCGTTCTCCGTGAAGGAACCAAAGATTGCTGACATGCCTGCAAGCGTGCCTTTGTGCAGGGGGAAGACGCATCAGTCGGCCGACTGGTCTGCGCTCTTTCGCGTGGCGGGCCTGACCGCCTCTCAGTTCAGCAGCCTGCGCAGGAAAGCACCGCCCTGCCGTACGGCCGCCCGCGCCGGCGGGCTGTCGCGCAATGCCGTCAGGGAAACGAAGTCGTGGACCGTGCCCAGAAAACGGGCCGCGGTCACCTCCACGCCGGCACGACGAAGCTGATCCGCGTACTGTTCCCCTTCGTCCCGCGTCACGTCCGCCTCCGCCGTGATCACCAGCGCCGGCGGCAGCCCCACAAGCTCCGCGAGGCTCGCGCGCAACGGAGACGCGGTCGGTTCATCCTGCTGCCGGGGATCGTCGGTGTACTGCTGCCAGTAACGGCGCAGGGCCTCCCGGGTGAGCAGATACCCACTGGCGAACTGCCGCTGGGAGGGGCTGTCGCAATGTGCGTCGGTGATCGGGTAGTACAGCAACTGGGCACGAATCCTCGGGCCGCCGCGCGACTTCGCCATCATGGTGAGCGCCGTGGCCATGGTGGCGCCGGCGCAGTCCCCGGCGGCCACCAATCGGTCCGCGTCGAGACCGAGTTCGCAGGCATGCCGGACCACCCAGCTCATCAGGGCATAACACTCCTCGACGGCCACGGGATAGCGGGCCTCGGGAGTGCGGCTGTACTCGGGGACGACAGCGGCCATGCCCGCGCTGAGCACGAGCTCGCTGATGAGCCGAGCGTGGGTCTGCGCGTCTCCCAGCATCCACCGGCCCCCGTGGGCGTAGAGCATGACAGGGAGCGGTCCTCTTACGCGGGCTGGTCTGAAGATCCAGAAGCCCACCAGCCCGGACGGTCCCACGGGCGCCACCTGGAAGGTGGCGTCCACCTCGAAGTCCTCGACCCGGTGGACCTGGGACTCCTTCAGCGCCTGCCGGCCGTCGACCGGACCCAGCTCGTGCAGAAACGGCGGGGCCGAGGACGCGTCGACGAGCCGTTGCACCAGCGGATCGAGAACCACGGAGGACGGGCGCTTCCCGCCCCCGTCCTCCCTGGAGTCCCGCTCCATCCGGCACACCTTTCGCTCGGCCCTCTGGGCTCTGGTTCGTCGTTCAGCGGCCAAGGACAATGAATGCTTGTGCACCTGCCCGTCGGCCCCCGAGGCTGCGTCTGCTGCTTCGCGCACGTCACCCGTCGTGCAGCAGAATGTCGCGGAGCTGGTGGCGGCTGCTGATGCCGAGCTTGGGATAGACGTTGTAGAGGTGCGAGCCCACGGTACGCGGCGAGAGGAACAGCCGTTCGCCGATCTCCCGATTCGACAGGCCGTTCGCCGCCAGCCGCGCGATCTGCTGTTGCTGGGCGGTCAACTCGGCCAACCGGTCCGCCGACGCGGGAGCGTGGGTGACCCCGCTCGCGCGCAGCTCGCTGCGGGCCGAGGCGGCAAGGTGCCGGGCGCCCAGCCGGGTAGCGACTTCCAGAACCGCGGTCAGCTGTGTGCGCGCTTCCAGGGGCCTTCTGCGCCTGCGCAGCCAGATCGCATAGTGCAAACGAGCCTGGGCCCGTTCCAGGGGCCACTTGTCCGCCTCAGGGTTGACCAGGGCCAGCCGGAAGTGGTGCTCGGGGTCGGCATCGTCATCGACGAGGGCCGCCGCATGGTGCATGAGCAGTGTCATCCGTGTCGTCGGCCGGGGGCCCTGGCGTTCTCGTACGTCCATGAGGATGCGCGCCGCTTCCTGCTGCCGGCCGACGCGCTGGGCGGCGGCGGCCAGTTCGCTGATGCAGCGGGGAGAAAGAAAGGGATCAAGGGGCGAGCCGTCGTCCCCGAACAGAGCGCGCAAGTGCCGGAAGGCACTGTCCCCGTCACCGAGGGCCATTGCGGTCAGACCGCATGCCCGCAGCATCCGGGCATGTGTGGCCCGGTTCTCGTCCAGGCTGACGGAGCGCCAGTTCGGGCCGATGAACTGCATGCCCGATACGCTCTCGCCGAGAAGTGCGCGCAGGGTCGTTCCCAGCGCTTCGAGGTCCATCTCGACGCGAGTCCACCGGTGGACGACGGCGTGAGTGAGGCCCTCCTCGATCAGTATCCCGGCTTCCGCCCAGCGCCCGATACTCAAGAGTGTGTCCACCTGGAACGCGAGGGTCCACGCGCGCGGGCCCAGGGCTTCTTGCCGGCGAAGCAGCCCGTCTGCCTGCCGGAACTGCTCCGCGCACAGGTCCGGCACGTCGGCGTAGTAGGCGACCGAGGCGGTCGCCATCAGCCGGATCAGCCGGCCCCGACCGTCGGGGGTGCTGAGACGCGGCATCGTCAACCTTCGCAACGCGCTGTCGGCGTGGGCCGCCGGCTCGGTTACGGTCGACACGAGTGCCTCCAGTGCCGAGAGGACGTCGGGCCCGGCGAGCTCGGGGAAGAACCGGTCCTCCTGTCCGCACCGGTCCTTCTCCGTTCGTGCGGCCCGTACCGCCTGGTCGAGCAGTCGTGGCAGCTGCTGCCGATGCTCGGGGAGTCCGGACTGGAAGGCGATCCCCGTGGCGAGTGCCGCCAGGGCGAAGGCAGTTGTGGCGCTGCCGGGCGGCGTGTGCTGCGACACGCTGAGCAGGAGGTCGAAGGCCTCCTGCTGGAACGAGAGCAGCGACAGCGCTCCACTCAGGGCACAGGCTGCGCCGCTCATCAGGTCCGGGTCGCGGGTCACTCGGGTGAGTAGCGCGTACAGGTCGCGCACCCATGCCGGGTCTCCGAAATTGCTCGCGGCGGTCAGAGCTCCGGCGAGACGGCGGGCCCGGTCGTGGTCGAGGGGACTGAGGCGCGCGGCCTGTTCCAGCGCCTTTGCCGCAGCGAAGCACTCTCCCTCCTGCTCAGCGGCGGTGGCGACGTCCTCCAGGGCCGCGGCCGCGGACTCGTCGGGACCGATGGCCGCTGCGGCCAGATGCCAGGCTCGGTGTGACGGGTTCTGTCCGCGCACGGCGGCAAGATCGCGGTGGGCCTGCTGACGCTGCTTCGCGTACTGACGTTGGAAGGCCGCAGTGCGGATCAGGGGGTCGCGGAAGGCGAGACGGCCGTCCGCGATCGTGATCAGGCCGGCTTTCTCCGCTGGGACCCACACCTTCAGGTCATGCGTGCCCAAAGCGGCCATGACCGTCGTGAGTTCCTCATGATGCGACGCCGCCGCCGCGTAGAGCAGTGCGCGCTGTGTCCCTTCCGGCAGCGTGCCCAGGCGTGTGGCGAACATCTGCTGGATGCGCGAGCTCTGCTGCGGTTCCCCGCCCGCCAGTGACGGCCCGGTTCCGCCGCGCGCGGCCCGGCTGAGCTCGATGACCGACAGCGGATGGCCCTCCGCTTGCCGAAGCAGGTCCAGCCTGGCCCTTCCGGTGGGTGCACCGGGCTGCGCATCCAGAAGCCGGGCCGCCGCCCGCCGTGACAGCGGCCCGAGACACAAGACGGCGAGATCCGCAGGAGCCCCGGCCGGGGGAGCCTCTCCGCGTGCTGTGAACAGCACTGTCACAGCCCGGTCGGTCAAGCGTCGTGTCACGAAGTAGAGGATCTCCATGGAGTCACGGTCACAGTCCTGGATGTCGTCCACGGTCAGCAGGACCGGGCTTGCCAGCGCCAGGTGACTCAGCAGTGTCAGGACCGCGGCGCGGAGCACCTTTCGCTCCGGCGGCCGGGCCTCCGGAGCCGGCCCGAAGGCGGTGCGAAGTGCCAGCCGCTGGTGCTCCGGCAGTGCATCGAGCTTGCCGAGCACCGGGAGGAGGAGCTGGTGCAGGGAGGCGAATGACAGAGGTTCCTCCGATCCCCAGCCCTGCGCCGACAAGACCCGGGTTCGGCGTCCTCTGGCCTTCTCCTCGGCAAAACGGAGCAACTGGGTCTTGCCGGTGCCGGCCTCCCCCAACATGAGCAGAGCGTGTGGCGGGTCACAGGGTCCGTCGATGGACCGCAGAATCCGGTCGACCTCCGTCTCTCGGCCGATAGGCAATGTGCCACTCAGCCCTGAGCGGTCGGGGCCGTCTCCCTCATCGGCGGCCACTGCGCCTCCTCACCCTCGAATCTCCCGCCGCATTCCGATCAGCCGAAACCACGGACAAGATCGCTGTCGGCATGCCGATGCGGATGCTGTCAGGGATGCGGGAATGCACGCTTCTGTCATGTGACCAGTCACGCGCGCCTGCCGAGGGAACGAACTCCTGGCAGGTCCATGCGGTGGGCCTGGCAGGATGCAGTCAGGGTGATGAGCACGTTCGTCGCCTGCGCGCCCGCTCCGCCGGGCGGACGGTTGGAGGAAAGTGGACAGCATGGACTTCGGCACCGAGCTGGAGATCCTGGGCAGGGATCACGAAAAGTCCCGGATCAGTCAGCTGGTCGACGCCGCGGACGGGAGTGGCCCGAAGGTGCTCGTGCTGACCGGCGAGCCGGGGGCAGGCAAGAGCACTCTGGTGGACTGGGCCGCTGTGCAGGCCGTGGCCCACGGTCGACGCGTGCTCCGGGTACGAGGCTGCGAAGGCGAGAAGGACCTTGGTTTCGCGGGAGTGCACCAGCTGCTGAGTCCGGTACTCACCGGTGTCGAGCGGCTCCCCTCACGGCAGCGCGACGCCTTGCGCTGCGTATTCGGCCTGGATCAGGCCGACGGACCGCAGGTGCCGGACCCGCTGCTGATCAGGCTCGGCGTATTGACGTTGCTCTCGGACACGGCGACGGAACAACCGTTGCTGATCATCGTCGACGACGCCCAGTGGCTGGACGTCGGTTCGCTGGACGTGCTCGCGTTCGTCGCCCGGCGCCTCGAAGACGAACCCGCCGTCATGCTGCTTGCCGCACGTGACGAAGCGGTGCCGGTGCGCTTCGACCGCGACTTCCCGCATCTGACGGCCGGCCCCCTGAGCCGAGCCGCGGCCGGGCTCCTGCTGGACGCACAGCCGCATCCGCCGCGGGGCCGGGTCCGGTCCCAGATCCTCCAGCAGGCCGCTGGGAACCCGCTGGCTCTCATCGAGCTCACGCGAGCGTTCGCCAAGGATCCAGGCGGCCGCGACACCGGCTCGAGCGGCTCGCTGCCCCTCACCGCCCGGCTGGAGCAGATCTTCGCCGCCGACCTGCCCAACCTGCCGCACGCGACACAACGGGTCCTGCTCCTGGCGGCGGCCGTCGGCACCACGCAACTCTCGGACGTTCTCCACGCCGCCCCGGACATGGACGGGCCCCAGATCTGGCGACCTGCCGAACAGGCCGGGCTCGTGCGCGTCGAGGGCGGGCAAGTCCGTCTGCGCCACCCACTGGTCCGCTCCGCCGTCTACCAGGCCGCCTCCTTCGCCGAACGCCGCGAGGCCCATCTGGCGCTCGCCGCCGCTCTCGCACATGAACCCGATCGCCGCGCCTGGCACCTCGCCGCAGCCGCACTCGGCCCGGACGAACAGGTCGCCGGTGCTCTGGCGGAGAGCGCGGAACGCTCCCGGCACCGCGGCGGGCACGCGGCAGCGGCAGCCGCACTGGAACGCGCCGCTGAACTCACCCCGGAGCCGGAACTGCGGGCCTGCCGCCTGCTCGCCGCAGCCGAGTCGGCCATGTTCGCGGGGCACCCGCAGTGGGTCGGTGAGATCGCGGCCCAGGTCGATGCCCTGACGGACGATCCGCAGCTCCTCGCCGAGGCGTCCCTCCGCGCCGGGTGGGCACTGGCCGTCACCCTGCGGCACGACGACTCCCTGGCCTTCCTGCTGCCCGTGGCCGAGTCCATGGCCACACAGGCACCCGCCCTTGGGCTGAGCGCTCTGGGAACGGCAGCGACCCCGGCATACAACTCCGGCGACGCCCGCTACCGGCACGAAATCCACCGAATCAGCGACCTCATAGCGCCGCAGCCGGACGAGACCGACCGCGTGTGGCCACACGCGGTCAGCCGCCCGTTCACGGACCGTGAGCGGGTTCTGAAGAGCCTGCCCCAGGCAGTGGACGCCATGCCGGACGGCTCTCTGACCGCCCTCGTCTCGCTCGGTGCCTCGGCCTGGATACTGGACGAAACCGACGAGGCCGTGCGTCTGTTCGGCCAGGCCATGGACCAGCTGCGACGGACTGCGACGGCCGGTACCAACTGCACCGTCGCGCAAGCCCTCGCCCTCGCGCTGTTCGAGAGCGGGGACTGGACCGCGTCGCAGTCCGCCGCCGAAGACGCCTTCTGGATGGCGACAGAAGCAGGCGCGGACAATGTCACCGTGGGATCACCGCTCCTCCGGGCCACGCTGCG
Organism: Streptomyces sp. NPDC006510; assembly: GCF_040611955.1. Taxonomy (NCBI): domain Bacteria; kingdom Bacillati; phylum Actinomycetota; class Actinomycetes; order Kitasatosporales; family Streptomycetaceae; genus Streptomyces; species Streptomyces sp. NPDC006510. The sequence continues at coordinate 17,598 of NZ_JBEXPH010000050.1, forward strand.
CGCCGCCCGCGGGGACCACGCGGGCGCGCGGGCGCAGGCGGACGCGGCCGTCCGCGGACGCGACCTGCGCAAGTCCAGGAGCCTGTACGTGCGTCACCGTCACGCGCTCGGCATGGCGGCCCTCGCGGAGGGTGACCACACGGCGGCGTACGAGCAGTTCCGGCAGGCCTTCACCCGGGACTTCCACCCTGCACCCGTGCACTACCATGCCTCCCCCTACTGCCTCGCCGATCTTGCCGCCGCCGCCGTCCGAGCCGGACAGACGGATGACGCGCGCACCGTGCTCCGCGCCGCCGAGGGGACCCTTGGCGAGTCCCGCTCCGCTCGCCTGGAGGCGATCGTGCATCGTGCCTCGGCCCTGCTGAGCGATCCTGACGACGCGGAGACCCATTTCCGGACGGCGGTCGACCTGGCCGGTGCCCGATGGCCTTTCGAGCACGCCCTCACGCACCTGGACTTCGGCGAGTGGCTGCGGCGCCGCCGGCGAAGCACCGAGGCCCGCCCCCTGCTCGGCACCGCCCTTGAGATCTTCGAACGGCTGGACGCACGCCCCTGGATCGAGCGCACCGCTGCCGAACTCCGCGCGGCGGGCGTGGCCGTGGCGCCTTCGGCAGCGCCCGAAGCCGTGGCCGACCTGACGCCGCAAGAACTGCAGATCGCCCAACTCGCCGCAGAGGGCCTGACCAACCGGGACATCGGTGCCCGGCTCTATCTGTCTCCCCGCACCATCGGCTTCCACCTGCACAAGATCTTCCCCAAGCTCGGCATTACGGGCCGCGTCCAACTGCGCGATGCCCTCGGCCACGTTCCGCGGCCGGACTGACTCAGCGTTGAGTGCCCCTGCCGGGCCGGTACCACGGCCGTCTCCTCGGCGTCGAGGGTGCCGTTTCCGACGGCCAGGTGCGCGGGCCGCCGGTGGCCCGGACATAGACGGAGCCGGTGGTGGACAGGTCGCGTCCCATGCCGTGTGGTCGGCCTGCCACGAGGAGAACCACTTGCGCTCACCGGTCGCCTCGTCGACGCGCTTGTCGTTCAACCGCGAGGCCATCACCTCGACTTCCAGGCCGCCTTGGTCACCCTCCGTGGTTGGTGGAATTCGTTGCGTACGGCCGATGACTCGGCGCCCGGCCGGGGAGAGACCGGATCACTGCTGGGGGGTCCCGCGCACGGGGTGCTTGCTCATGATGGAGACCCGGTTGAACGCGTTGATGGTGATCGCCACCCAGATCACTGCGGAGATCTCGTCGTCGGTGAGGGCTTGGCGGGCTGCGTCGTAGGCGCTCTCCTGTGCGACAGCGTTCGCGGGCTCGGTGGTCGCCTCCGCCAGGGCGAGCGCCGCCCGTTCCTGTGTCGTGAACAGTTCAGTGTCGCGCCAGGCGGCCAGCACGCCCAGGCGCTGGGTGGTCTCGCCCGCACGCAGCGCGGCCCGGGTGTGCACGCCGAGGCAGTAGGCGCAGTTGTTGATCTGTGACACGCGGAGGTTGATCAGCTCCACGATCGTGCGGTCCAGCCCCGCGTCCGCGGCGACCGCGCGGACCGCATCGGAGGTCTCGACCAGTGCGTGGTAGGCACTCGGACTCTGCTTGTCCACGAAGACCCGCCTGCTCACGGGGCCTGCCACAGTGCCACTCAACCTGGACTCCTTCATGGGACGCTCGGGCCCGCTCGTCTTGTCGTGTGCTTGATGGGGCGTCGGCTTACCATCAGACGTGATCATTGAACATGAAATCATCCCTGGGAGGGACGTGCGATGAGCGACGTCGAGAGGGAGCGCGCCGAACTTCGCTGCGGGGCCTCGGACCGTGGTCAGCATGCGCCGAAGGTCGACGTCCTCTCCGCGCGGGACGTCCCGTTGGGCGGTCCGAGGGCTATGACGGTACGGCGCACGCTGCCGCAGCGGGCCCGGACATTGATCGGGGCCTGGTGCTTCGTCGACCACTACGGCCCCGACGACGTCACCGACACGGGCGGCATGGACGTCGCGCCCCATCCTCACACCGGTCTGCAGACGGTGAGCTGGCTGTTCAGCGGGGAGATCGAGCACCGGGACAGCATGGGCAGCCACGCCCTCGTGAGGCCCGGCGAGCTGAACCTCATGACGGGCGGGTACGGCATCAGCCACTCGGAAGTCTCCACCACCCGCACCACGATCCTCCACGGCGTCCAACTGTGGGTTGCGCTTCCCGAAGAACACCGGCAGACCGGCCGTGACTTCCAGCACTACGTCCCGAGCCCGGTCCGGATGGACGGAGCCGAAGTCAGAGTGTTCCTGGGGACGCTGGCAGGTGACACCTCTCCGGTGCGGACCTTCACGCCCCTGCTCGGTGCCGAAATCATCCTTGAGCCACGCTCGACGACCACACTCGCCATCGACACCGGCTTCGAGCACGGCCTTCTCGTCGACCACGGGGAAGTCTGTATCGCTGGAACAAGCCTGCACCCGGCGGAGTTGGGCTACCTCGGCACGGGAAGCGACACACTGACGCTGGCGAACGAGACGGATACCGATGCGAGGGTGGTCCTGCTCGGCGGGACGCCGTTCGAGGAACAGATCGTCATGTGGTGGAATTTCATCGGCCGGAGCCACGAAGACATTGCCGAAGCCAGAGAAGCGTGGCAGAACGCATCCGACCGCTTCGGCAAGGTCGATGGTTACGACGGCGACCGTCTCCCCGCGCCCGCCCTTCCGAACGCCACCATCGCACCGCGCAAGAACCCGACGCGCCACTGAAAGGCATACGATGACGCAGCCCGCCGCCGCTCCGACTGTCCAGCGAGTGGACCCCAAACACCGTTACGAAATCCTGGTCGACGGCAAAACCGCAGGCCTCACCGCATACCGCGACCGCGACGACCAGCGCGTTTTCTACCACACCGAAATCGACGACGCCTTCGCCGGACAGGGCCTGGCCTCGATCCTCGTACAGCAGGCCCTGAACGACGTACGCACCTCAGGGAAGCGCATCGTGCCGGTCTGCCCCTATGTGGCGAAGTTCCTCAAGAAGCATGACGAGTTCGCCGACATCACCGACCCGGTGACCCCCGAGGTTTTGAAGTGGCTGGACACCGTGCTGCAGCACTGACGTCCCGCGCCGCCACCTTCTCCGAGCCGCCGGTACGTCCGGACCGGCGGCTCGGAGGCGGAGTGGGATCGGTGACATCAAGGCGGGAGCACCGCATGGGCATGGACCGCCGGGACGGCAGTCCCGGTCCTGTCCCGCCGGACGCGCTGCCGGGGACAGGACCGCTTCATGTGCTGAGCCACGGCCGGTGACCGGACCACGGTCGGTGCCGCGGTTCAGTTCGGCGCGGATGCGCAGTCGACGCTCTTCAGGTCGACCGCTTCGGCCACCGCCTGCATGCCCTTGCCGTTGTCCGGTGTGTGGCTCGTGCACCCGGTCAGCGCGGCACAACAGGCGAGCGCGGCAAGGAGGGTTCTACGGTGCGTCACGTTGCTTCCTCAGGATTCACTGACGCCGCAGGAGGTACTTGTGCTGGCCGGACAGCACCAGTTCGCCGCGTTGGTTGTGGATGGTGGCCGCGGTGACTACGACACCGTTGTCGCGCTGCGGCTCCAGGTCGGTGATGGTGAGCGCCGTGTACAGGGTGTCTCCGGAGTGCACTTCGGCCAGGAAGGTGCAGGACAGTTCGAGGAAGCTGATGAACACCTCTCCGATGAAGTGGGGGAGCAGGGTGGCGCCCGGCGCGGTGAAGGCGAGCACCTGCAGGCCGTGCGCCACCGGCGCCGAGTGGCCGTGAATGCGTGCCCATTCTCGTCGTACGGCGGATCTGATGACCTAGGGGCCCCGTGCCGCCGCATCGGGCAGGTGCGGCGGCACGGGCGCGGGGCCGGCTTATTGGGCGGGGGTGATCCGTGTGGCCAGGAGGTTGGGGTCGTTGTTGGTGAAGTAGGCGCCGCTGGCGATGTAGGCCGTGTTGCCGCGTACGGCGAGCGAGGTCGGGTTCTCCAGCCCGTCGGAGCCGGTCAGCACGACGGTGTGGCTGCCGCCCGGCCTGACCAGGGCCACCTCGTTGTCCGCGTTGATCGCGGCCAGGAGGGTGTCGCCGCGGCCGGTGAACGCGAAGTCGTCGATGTTGATCAGGCCGGTGGCCCGGGTCTCGACGGGGCCGGCGGTGCCGTACCGGGTGACCGGGATGCGCAGCACGGTGCCCTTGTCCAGGTTGGACACCCAGACCGCCCCGTTGTGGATTTTGATGCCGTTGGCTCCGAGGAATCCGGCGGCGGCGAGTTCGGGGGCGGTGGCCCACCGGGTGGGCGTGCCCCCGGTGACGGGCACCCGCCAGACCGTGCCGAGGACCGAGTCGGCCACGTACAGCCGGCCTTCGTGCCGGTCGAGGGCCAGGCCGTTGGGCAGGCCGTCGGCCGGGAGCGCGGCGATGCGCTGAGGGGCGCCGCCGGGGCGCAGGCGCCACAGGCCGGTCAGGTCGCTGCTGCCGGTGGCGTACAGGAAGTACAGGGTCCCGTCGTGATCACGGACGATTCCGCCGAGGAAGGGCGAGGAGAGGGCAGGGGTGTCGGCGCCGGCCGGGGGCTGGGGCAGGGTGGCGAGGACGTGCACCCGGCCGTCGGGGTGGATGCGAGCCACCTGGCGGCTGTAGGCGAAGGTGACGACGGCGCTGCCGCCAGGCTCCAGAGTGATGTTCTCCGGTCGCTGTCCGTCGGCGATGTCCAGGTGTGCCACGAAGCGCACGTCCGGCTTCGGGGCGGCGGTGGCCGCGGTCGTGGGGCCGGCCGCGGTCGTGGGGCCGGCCGCGGTCATGGCGAGGGCCGCCGCGACGACCGAGGCCAGGAGGCCGGTGCGCGTCCCTGTCAGGTATCTGGGCATGTGGGATCTCTTCTTCTTTCTCTCTGATTGCAGGGGGTGGGGGCAGTGGGCCCTTGCCGCGGGGGCCTCCGGTGCGCCGGGCGCTTGAGACGTCAGCTGCCGCGCGTCGGCGTCCGGAGCCGCGGTGTCGACAATCGCGCCGGACGGGAGGACCGGGGTGAGGGACGAAAGCAGGCGGTAGGAGTTGCGGGTGACTCCGGCGGTCATGCCCGAGGCGTTGTTGGCGACCACCCCGCCGACGGTGCAGGCGCTGGAACTCGCCGGGTCGGGGCCCATCAGCCGACCGCACCGGGACAGTGTGATGTTGGCGCGCCCCACGGTCGTACCGGGCCTGATCCTCGCCTCGTTCCCGCCGTCGAGCACCTCGACGCCGGTCCAGTGGCGGCGCACGTCGACCAGGATGTCCTTGCCCTGGGCCTGACCGTTCAGGGAGGTCCCGGCCGCCCGGAAGACGATCTCACGTTGCTGCTCGTGGGCGTACCGCAGTACCGCGGCCACGTCCTCGACGTTCTCGGCGATCACGACCACTTGGGGCACGAAGAGGTAGGGGCTGACGTCCGAGGCGTACTTCACCAGGTCCGACAGGGTGTGCAGCACTTTTCGGGAGCCCAGCAGGCGGACCAGGCCCTCCCGCAGGGCATCGGGAGTACCCGACACCCGTTCGTCGGGCACCCGGTCGGTAGCTGGGCCCTGGGTCTGCCGCGGGCGCAGCCTTCCCGGTTCCGGATCGAGCAGTGCCATACGGCTCTCCGTTCCATTGCGAGGTGTTCGGTCGGCAGCGCGTGCGGCGCTTCGCCGGGTGAGGCCGGCCATGAGGAAGCGAGGAGGGGGACCGCGGCCGGACGGCCACGGTCCCGGCACCATGTCTTTCTTGCGGAAGGTCGCCGACGTGGGCGAGGAATGCGTCTGGTCAGTGGTCGGAGCGGACGGAACGGACCGCCCGCAGGATCAGGCCGGTGACAGGGCCGGGATCGCTCACGGCGGCTGCGTGCGGGGCGCGGACAGTGACCGTGTGCGCGCGGGCGCGCTCGGCCATCCAGCGCTCGGCGACCGGCGGGATGTTGCGGTCCTCGGTGGCCACGAGGTACCAGCTGGGGATCCTCTTCCACGCGGCCGCGGTGGCCGGCTCCTGGAGAGCTGCCAGGGTGATCGGACGCTGTCCCGCGGCCATGACCTGGGCGGTCGGTCGGGGGACACCGGCCGCGAACTGCTTGCGGAACAGGTCCTTCTTGATGACCAGTTCCTCCGCCTGTCCGCCGTCGGGCAACGGGTAGTACTGGGTGGCGGTGGCCTGTCCCAGGGTGCTGCCGGGGAACTTGTCGGTGAGCTGGAGCGCGCTCTCCCCGATGTCGGGAACGAAGGCGGCTATGTAGACCAGTGCCTTGACCTGCGGGGCGTCGGCCGCGGCATGGCTGATGACCGCTCCGCCGTAGGAGTGCCCCACCAGCACGATCGGTCCGGTGACGCTGTCCAGAACGCTGCGAATGTAGGCGGAGTCGCTCGCCAGTCCGCGCAGTGGCAGGGCCGGTGCCAGTACACGGTGGCCCTGTCGCTGCAGGCGTTCGACGACCGCGCTCCAGCTGGAGGCGTCGGCGAACGCGCCGTGGATCAGGACGATGGTGGGTGCGGCCGGGCGCCCGTGCCGTTCGGCCGGACGGTCGGCCGTCGCCGACTGCGCGGCCTGCGCGACACCGGCGGTCCCCAGGGCGGCTGCGCCGGCCAGGAGGGACACGGTGACGGTGCGGCGTGAGATCGGTGGGTTCATCGTTCGCTCTCTGCGAAGGGGTGGAGGCGGTCGTGGTGTGACGGCTGGTCGGACGGGCGCGAGCTGGTGCGCGTGGGGTCAGTCGGAGGTGGCCCGTACGGCTTCCTCGATCAGGTCGACGACGCGCTCGGGGTGGGCGAGCATCACCAGGTGGGAGGAGTCGACCTCGACGGTGGTCATGCCGGCCCGCTGGTAGCCGTAGCGCTCCACGTCGGGGTTGATGGTGTGGTCGGACGAGGCGACCAGGCCCCAGGACGGCTTGGTCTTCCAGGCCGCGGCCGGGGCCGCGTCGGCGAAGGCCTGCGCGGCCAGCGGGCGCTGGGATACGGCGAGGACGGCGGCGAGCCGCGGGTCGACGTCGGCGGCGAAGATGGCCGGGAACTTGTCGGTCCGGACCGACACGTCGGTGCCGGGCGTGGCCGAGCCCTCGATCGGGAAGGGGGTGTGGACGAGTGCGGCGGCGAGGTCGCTGTCCGGGAAGCGGCCCTGCAGTTCGCCGAGGCTCTCGCCCTTCTCCAAGGCGTACCCGGCCAGGTAGACCAGTGCCTTGACGTTGTCCTCGGTGCCGGCGACGGTGATGACCGCGCCACCGTAGGAGTGGCCCACCAGGACGACCGGACCGGGTATCTGCCGGACGATGGAGGCGACGTAGGCGGCGTCCCCTATCAGGCTGCGGTTGGGCACGGCCGGGGCGACCACGTCCAGGCCGCGGGCGATCAGCCGGGGGATGACCTGCGCGTAGCTGGAGGCGTCGGCGAAGGCGCCGTGCACGAGGACGACGGTCGGCTTGTCGGAACTGGGCATGGGGAAACTCCCTCATCAAGGGGTGGTGGCTGTCGCACGGCCTGTCGGCCGAGTCGGGGCTGCCGTGGTGGCCCCTTTGCCGTGAGATGTCGCGGGCCGGCCTCGGGATCGGTTGGTGTGCGGTGCACTGACCGGGCGGCCGTGGACTCCGCCGGAGGGTTCCCGTCGGACTCCGCGCAGGGGTCTTGTCGAGCGGGAAATCGCCGACACGTGAGTAACTTTAGGAACTGCCGAGCGGCGTGTTTGTCTGTCCGCGCCCTGGCTGTGGACTGTGCGTGCCCACGTTGTCGGGCGGCGCCGGCGGGGCGGCGTTGCCCCGGCACGGAAGTGGGCCGGGGCCGCAATCGGCCCCGGCCCACGTCCCGCTGCGCTGTTCCCCGAATTCGGGATGCGGCGCCCCGTTCAGCCGTTCCAGTCCGCGAGGAAGTCGAGGAGTTCCCGGTTGACGACGTCGGGGCGTTCCTCCTGGCAGAGGTGTCCGCACTGGGCGATGGGCACGCCGCGGACATCGCGGGCGATCCCCTTCCATACGTCCAGGACGTCGTATGCCTGTCCGACGGCGCTGAAGTCCTCGCCCCACAGGGTCAGCACCGGGCAGTCGACGAGCTGGTCGGCGTCCTCCCGGTCCTGGGCGACGTCCTGGGGCGCAAGTGCAGCACGGCCGCGCTCGGCTTCCTGCTCCTGGGCGCCGGACAACCGCCGGTTGAATCGGGCTCGGTGCGACGCCGGTCGACGGCCTACCCCGACCACAGGCGGCCTGTGCGGCGAGCCCCGGCCCTATGTCCACCGACAAGGCACCGCGTCGTTGCCGGAACGGCTGCCGTTGGGGCGGCGGCATTCATGGAGACGCTCGCCGGAACATAGTTCTTTCACGGGCAATGCTCCGTGCGTTCTTCGACAACCTGTGCCGGCCACCCGAATTTAGGGTCGGGCGTAGAAAACCGCTTCTGCAATCATTCTTTGGGGCAACCATGGATCAGCGTCTCAGCACGGTCACGTGCACAGTGACGGCGCACGTCAGCGTCCCGAAGGGCATGCCCGTTCCGTTGTCCGCGGAGCTGTACTACGACATGGCGGACCCCTATGCCATCCGCCTTTCCCTCGGCGCGCCGATGAAGAGCCCCGTCGACTGGGTGTTCGCTCGCAAGCTGGTGACTGAGGGGCTGCGCCGGCCGACCGGTTCCGGTGACGTGCTGGTCATTCCTCGGCATCGCTGCCATCCGCACTCCCTGCGTGTCGTCTTGAGGAATCTCGCCGGCACAGCATTGGTCGAAATGGCGGTTTCGGAGGTGTCTGCATTCCTTCGGTGGACCTTCGCACTGGTGCCAGAAGGAGCGGAAAGCCTCCACATGGACCTCGACCGCGCCATCAGCGGGCTCACAGGCAGAAGAGGCTGACGGACCGCCCCCGTCGCACCCTGACGGACGCCCCCGGGGTGTAGGCCGCCTCCGAGGACTGGGGCGCTGAAGGGCTCGACGGCCGGATCGAACGGGCCGCGGGCGAATTGGCGGCACTGATGACCGGATTGTCCACGGTCAGGAAGGCGGCCGGCGAGAGCCCCGCCGTGGTGCCCTTCGAGGAGCAGCTCGCCGCGCTGAAGCCATGGACCCGGCCAGCGCTTTCCCCGTCAGGCCGTGGAACTGTTCCTCCCTCAACAGCTCCGCAGGTACATGGAAGGAGAATTCGATGAAGACACGGACCAAGCAACAGACCAAGCCGCTCCTGCGGGTATGGGAATGGCAGGCCGACGCCGCATGCCGCGGTATGGACAGCTCAGTCTTCTTCTCGCCGACCGGCGAGCGGGGCCATACGCGCCGTCGACGCGAGGAGGCGGCACGCGCCATCTGCACTCGGTGCCCCGTAAGTGATCCCTGCGGCCTCTTCGCCATGACATCCGAACAGAACTTCGGCGTCTGGGGCGGACGAACCGAGGCCGAGCGCCGCTCCGGGACCGACGTCATTCGTCGGCCCGGCACACAGCCCAAGGGGAAGGGGCAGAGGTTCATTGGCAGCCCTGATGGGCTGCTTCCAGCGTCCGTTGAACGTCGAAAGGCAGAACCATCATGAGCACACAACCGCTCCGCGACGAAGGGGGACGACCACCGAACGGCGTCATCACCGTGGATCTCGCGGTCGACTTGGTGATTACTTCCACCGAGGCGGTGCCGTTGTCGGCACGCCTCGTCTATGACCCGCAAAGTCCCTTCACCGCGCTCCTTGAAGTGTCCAGCCACGACGACCGGGAGAACGCCCGGTGGAGCTTTGCGCGAGACCTTCTTCAGACGGGCCTGAACAAGCCCTCCGGGGACGGCGACGTCCGCATCTGGCCGCCGTGTCGCTGCAGCAACAGACCCGAAGTGCGGATGCTCCTGCGAGGAACCAGCGGCTCGGCTCTCCTGGACGTACCCAGCGAGCCCCTGCGTGAATGGCTGGTGCGCACGTGGGAGGCCGTCCCTCCGGGCGAGGAAAATGCGCGGATCAACTGGGACGCCATCCTGAGCGCGCTGCTCAGCAGCTGACGATGCTCGCCATGGGGCGACGTGACCCGGTAACAGCCACCTCGCGCGGCGTTTCCAGCAGTACTTCGAGGCTGCCCATTGAGGCCCGCCTCCACTCGGTCCGGACTCCTTCACAGGTGGAGACAGTCGACCGCCGCCATGACAGCGTCGCACGCTCTGCCCCACGCAAACCTCACTCCACGCACAATCCCGATACGCCTGAGAGGCACGCAATGACACGACCCGCCGACGCTCCGACCGTTCAGCGAGTGGCCGACAAGCATCGTTACGAGATCCTGGTGGACGGCGAGGTCGCCGGCTTCACCGCCTACCGCGACAGCGCCGACCAGCGCGTCTTCTACCACACCGAAATCGACGACTCCTACGCCGGGCTGGGCCTGGCCTCACAGCTCGTGCAGCGGGCGCTGACCGACGTCCGCGCCTCGGGGCGGCGCATCGTGCCTGTCTGCCCCTACGTCGCGAAGTTCCTCAAAAAGCATGACGAGTTCGACGACATCACCGACCCCGTGACGCCTGAGGTCCGGCAGTGGCTGGCAGCCGTGCTGTCACGTTGATCGTTTCCGCCATTGCATGCCCAACAGGTACCGGGCGACCCTGCCGGTCATCTCTGATCGAGATGACTGATATCCCTGATCATCGCTCCTGGTGAGGAAGGGAAAGCGGCGTTCCCGTGGTTGTGCCTGCGTGACGAAAGAAGGTGCACATGTCCACAAGGTCTAACCTCCGTACTTCGGCCCGGTCCATCGGGGCCTCACAAGGCGTGCCAGGCTGGCTGGTCGCGCTCCTGGCCGTCGCGTCCGGGACGACGGTCGCCAACCTCTACTACGCCCAGCCTCTGCTGTCCTCGCTGAGCGGTGTCTTCCACATCAGCACAGCCACGGCCGGGATACTGATCACGCTCACCCAGGTCGGCTACGTCTTCGGCATGATCTTCCTGGTGCCGCTCGGCGACCGGCTGGAGAAGCGCAATCTGGTCACCGTCCTCCTGATGATCACGGCCCTCGCCCTCGTGGCAGCCGGCCTCGCCACGAGCTTCCCCATGCTGCTGATCGCGTCGCTGATCAGCGGTGCCACCTCCGTCGTGGCTCAGATCCTGGTGCCCTTCGCGGCGAACCTGGCCCCGGACCATGCCAGGGGCCGCATCGTCGGACGGGTCATGAGCGGTCTACTCGCCGGCATTCTGCTCTCCCGAACCCTGAGCAGCCTGGTCTCCGACATCGCAGGCTGGCGCGTCGTCTTCCTCGGCTCCGCCGCTCTGATGGCCGTGCTCACGGTGGCCCTGCGCGCGGCCCTGCCACAGCACGCACCCACCACATCCATCCCGTACCACCACGTGCTGCGCTCCACCGTCCAGCTGGTGCGCACGCATCCCGCGCTGCTGCGCCGAGGGCTGTACCAGGCGGCGATGTTCGGCGCGTTCAGTGCGTTCTGGACCACTGTCTCGTTTGTTCTGACCGGTCCCCGCTTCCACTACTCACCGGTCGGAGTCGGCGTCTTCGCCCTCGTGGGCGCAGCCGGAGCAGCCATCGCTCCGTTCGCCGGGCACTGGGCCGACCGAGGGCTCGTACGTCCCATGACCGGGGCTGCGTTCCTTGTGACCGCGCTGGCCTTTGCTGTCGCGGGTCTGGGCGGGCGCAGTATCGTCCTGATCGCCCTGGCTGCGATCCTGATCGACATGGCTGTGCAGACGACACTCATCCTGGGGCAGCACACCGTTTACCAGCTCGACCCAACCGCCCGCGCCCGCCTCAACAGCGCCTTCATCGCCATGTTCTTCGTCGGCGGCGCGATCGGCTCCCAGCTCGGGGCGATCGTCTACCACGCTGCCGGCTGGGCCGGCCTGACCGGCTTGGGCGCCGCTCTCCCGCTGGCCGCTCTTGCCTACTGGGCCGTTGAACGCCAACCGCAGCCGGCCTCGACAGAGAGGACCTCGCCGGACTCGTCCGCCTGACGCAGACCGGTCGGGCCCGATCAAAGCCTCGATTCGGTGACTCAGGCGCCCGAGAAGAGCTCGCCGGTGTCGGGGCCGGGCACTGCCGTGGGGGTAGGCGATCTGCTGCCAAGCCTGGTCGGGGGAGGGTGGTGATGGCCCGTTTGATGGAGGGGTTCATGCCGGTGGTGATGGAGAAGTGGGCGCGGGCCCGGCGGCAGGCGGCGATCAATCCGGCGTTGTAGAACTGGGAGTCCGCGCGCAGCACAGCACCGGACGTGCTCGTCCGCTCCCGCGATTTCTGCCAGTGTTTCTGCCTGGAGATAGAAATGGTCTGCTGCTTGGCTGTTCGTTGCGGGCGGGAACCCGGGCCTCGCCGAAGCGGTCCGGTTGTGCTCCAGCGAGGTCGCTGACCGTACGACGAGCCGTCCGGCCCTGCCGGGCACCGGCCGCCGCCTTCCGGGGAGGTGCGGCTGTCCGTCTGTTCCCGTCCGTTGCAGCCCCAAAGTCACTTCCCCTGAGCGGAGAGCAACTTGAGCTTGGTGTTGACGACCGCCTCCGTGCCGGACCGGGACAAGGTCGCGTACTGGAACGATGCGGTGAGCAGGACGCTGGTGCCGATGACGGTCGCCCCGCGGGGCGACGGCCCGTTCGACGGCCGGATCGCCACCGACCGCCTCGGGTATCTCCAGGTCTCCACCATGGAGGCCGACGCGGAGCGGGTCAGCCGCACCCCGGCACTGATCGCCCGATCGTCCGAGGCGCTGGTGGCAGTCGGTGTCCAGATATCTGGCACGGCCACCTTTATCCAGGACGGCCGGCGGGCCGAGGTGGGCGAGGGAGACCTGGTGGTGTACGACACGACCCGGCCGTATTCCTTCGACTATCCGCAGCGGTTCGCCACGCACGTCTTCCAACTGCCCCGCCGCACGCTGGGCGTGCCGGACAGCGACATCCGGCAGGTCACGGGCAATGCCATCGGCACCGGGGACGGCTTCGGCGCGATGCTGCTCCCTTTCCTGGCCACCCTGGCCTCCTCGGTCGACGGCTACCCGCCGGCTGTCGCGAACCGGCTGGCCGGCAACGTCGTCGACCTGTTCGCCACCCTGATCGCCGAGCGGGCCCACCCGGGCGGCACGGTCGCGGACACCGCCCGCAGCCACCTGCTGCTGCGCGTCCGCGACCACATCAACCGGAACCTGGGCGACCCGGACCTGTCGCCGGAGAGCATCGCCCGGACGCACCGGATCTCCGTCCGGTACCTGCACCGGCTGTTCGAAGGCGAGGGGACCACCGTCGGTCGGCTCATCCAGCAACGGCGCCTGGAGGAGTGCGGCCGGGAACTGGCCAGCCGCGGCAGGACAGCCCCCACCGTGTCCGCCGTGGGCCAGCGGTGGGGCTTCGTCAACCCCGCCCACTTCAGCCGGGTCTTCCGCGCCACCTACGGCGTCTCCCCCCGTGAATGGCGCGACCTGCGCACCGCCCAGGGCGACGTCGGGCGGTCTCCGGCGGGCGCGCCGGCGCCGTCGTCCACGGTGGCCGACCGACCGGGGGCCGACCTCCCACGATCCAGGGGGTAGGGTGCCCGCTCGGAGCCGTGCGGGCTGCCCTGTGCGCGCGGCTGCAGTGCCCCGGCCCGGCAGTCGCCGCATCGCTTTCCGCCTCTCGACCAGGCACCCGGTGCACCGAACAACCCTTTCGCTTCATGCCCCCTTGGCCCTCTCGGCAGGAGATCGTGTGACCGACTTCGCCCCTCCGTCCGTTCGGCACCCGGTCCTGGACCACACCACCCGAGCCTTCGTGGACAGGCACACCTGCCCACGGTCGACGCACGGCCCGGACCCGGAACAGGCCCGGCTGGGTCTGGCCCGGCTGCAGGGTGAGGACGACCCCCTCGACGAGGAGGCCACCTCCACGCAGTGGTTCGCACTGCCGGGCGGGCCGACCGGTCACGTACGGGTGCAGGTGGTCAGGCCCGTCGACAGCGTCGGCAAGATCCCCGTCGTGCTGTTCCTGCACGGGCTGGGCTGGGTCCTGGGTGATGCCGGCACCCATGAGCGCCTGGTGCGCGCGTTCGCCCTCGGCACGGACGCGGCCGTGGTCTTCGTCGAGTACGAGCGCGCCCCCGAGGCGCAGTATCCGATCGCCGTCGAGCAGTGCTACGCGGTCGCGAAGTGGATCTGCGAGCGAGGCGGCGAAATCGGCCTGGACGGAAGCCGGATGGCCGCCGTGGGCGACTCGGCGGGCGGCAACCTGGTGGCGGCACTGACCCTGCTCGCCAAGGAGCGCGGAGGGGTACGGCTGCTGCAGCAGGTGCTGCTCTGCCCGGTCACCGACGCCGGCTTCGACACTCCCTCGTACCAGGAGTTCGCCAACGGCTACCTCCTCGGCCGCGAGACCATGCGCTGGTTCTGGGACCAGTACCTGCCCGACGTGCGGCAGCGGAGCCAGGCCACCGCATCACCGCTGCGGGCATCCCTGGAACAGCTCACCGGACTCCCCCCGGCACTGGTGGTCACCAGCGAGGCAGACGTGGTACGCGACGAGGGTGAGGCCTACGCGGCGAAGCTCCGTGCGGCCGGCGTTGCGGTGGTCTCCATGCGCTACCACGGGACGATCCACGACTTCATGGTGCTCGATCCGCTGCGCGACACGGACGCCGCCCGCGCCGCCCTCATCCAGGCCCTCGACACCGTGCACGTCGCCCTGCACCGGCACCGCGGCTGAGCCCTCCGCCCCGGGACTGGCGCACCCGCACGTCGGGCCGTGATCATCAGGGCCGACGGCAGCCCCGCGGGATGGCGGGCCCAGGGCACATCGCGGCGGCAGGCGCTACTCACTCGGCGGAGAGCGAGTCCAGGAGCTTCTGTGCGGTCTTCAGGTCTTTGCTGTCGGCCGCGTCGCCGAAGGCGAGGGCCTGACGGAGGCACGAGCGGGCTTCCTCGGCTTCTCCCAGTTCGATCAGGGCCTCTCCCAGATGCAGTAGCGTGCTGCTCTCTATGTGGGGAATGCCGATGCGGTTGGACTGGACCACAGCATCGCGATAGTGGTCGGCGGCCTCGCGCCATCGCCGCAGGACGGCGTAGCCACGACCAAGCGCGCGGGTCGTGTTGGCACGGTAGATGTCGGCGAGGTGCCCGCTCACCGGACAGCCGGGCGCATCCAGGAAGGTGATGATGCGCTTGTGCTGGATCAGGGATTCCTCGGCACGGCCGAGCATGCGCAGGGAGGATCCGTAGGTGAACATGGCACCCAGCCAGCCCTCGCGGTCGTCGGCCTCTTCGTAGAGGCATATGGAGGCGAGCGACTTGTCGGCAGCCTCCTGGACCTCGCCGAGCTCTGCCTGGGCCCATGCCGCCTGTGCCAGCGCCGAGGCTTGCTGGGAAGCGTCCTGGGCGCGGCGGGCGCAGTCCAGCGCTTCGTGGGCCCGTTCGATGGCCTCCCGGTACCGGGATTCGCAGGAGAGGGCCCAGGAGTACATGTTGAGGTGGAAGGCCTGCATGTACGGGTCGTCAAGTGCGGTAGCGGCCTCGCCGGCCAAGCGGAAGGCTTCGGGCCAGTGTCCCCAGTGGACCCACAGGTCGCAGAACCATTCCATGGCATAGGTGGTCTCCACGACCTGGGTGTGCTCACCCCTGTGAGCGGCGCTGCGCAGCGCGGCGAGCCAGGCGGGGGCTTCGCTCTGGAGCCAGGCACGGGCCTGCTCGGCACTCTCCAGCGGGACCAGGCCCTGCCAGGAGGACGGCGGCGCACCGTACTTGGGCTTGTACCAGCGTCCGGCGACCACAGCCGTCTCCAGCAGCCAGGTGCGCAGCCGGTCGTCGGCTGCTTCCTGCTCGCCGGGTTCCTCCTCGCGGGACAGCCGGGCGCGGGCGAACAGCCGCAGCAGGTCGTGCAGCTGGTAGCGGCCGGTGAAGGTGGCCTGCAGCAGCCCGGCCTCGACCAGCTCCTCCATCACGTCCTCGGCCTCGAAGACGCCGGTCGCGGTCAGAGCAGCGCCGTAGGCGGCGGTCATGTCCGGCCCCGGAACCAGACTCAGCAGCCGCAGCATCCGCGCGGCTTGGCCGGTCAGCTGACGGTAGGACAGTTCGAATGCCGCCTCCACCCGCACGTCGCCGGCGGCGAGCGCGCCCAGTCGGCGTTCTTCGTCGGCCAGGCGCCGGACCAGGTGGTCAACGGTCCATCCAGAACGGACCGTCAGCCAGTTTCCCGCCACCCGCAAGGCCAACGGCAGTCGCCCGCACAGCTCCGCCACTTGCGCCACAGCCTCGGCTTCCGCGTCCGCCCGCTCCTCGCCCAGGATCCGGCGCAGCAGATCGACCGCCTCGTCCTGCGTCATCTCCGACAGCGCCAGGCGGTCGACATCCTCCAGCCCGGTCAAGGGCCGCCGACTGGTGACCAGCACCAGACTCCGCCCGCCCGCAGGCAGCAGCGCACGGACCTGCCCCTCGTCGCGGGCGTTGTCCAACACCACCAGGCACCGGTGCTCGCGCAGCAGTGCCCGCAGCAGCCCCGCGCGGCCCCCCGCATCCTCCTGCGCCAGCCGGCGGTCCGACACGCCAAGGGCCTTCAGCAGCTTCAGCAGCGCCTCGCCCGTGTCCACGGGGTCATCCACCCCGTGCAGGTCCACCACGAAAAGCCCGTCGGGGAACTCCTCCGCCAGATCCGCTGCCGCCTTCAGCGCCAGCGTCGTCTTCCCGCACCCCGGAGGACCCGAGACGACCCACACCGACACCTCCCCGCCGGCACGGGCCCGTTCCGCCGCCTCCCGCAGTAGCGCCAGCTCCGGTTCGCGCCCCGTGAAGTCCCCCACCGATCGCGGCGGCACAACCGTCCCCGCCACCGCAACCGCGCGCGTCGGACGCGCCGCCCGCGCCGCGGCCAGCAGCGCCTCCCGCTCCGCGTCCGCAAGCCCCAGCCCCTCCGCCAGCGCCACCACCGTACGCCGCTGCGGAACCCGACTACGCCCCCGCTCCATATCGCCGATCGCCCGGACACTCACACCCGACGCCTCAGCCAACTCCTCCATCGTCAAACGGCCCCGCTGCCGCAGACCACGCAGAACAACCCCGAACGACTTCTCTCCGGACACAACCTCTCCCTGTTCTCCCTCGACGGAAGAATACGGTGTGTTTCTCCAGGTCACAGCCTCAGGGCAGCGGCAGCAGCCGCCCCGGAACGCCCGGCCGACCCCGCCGGGAAAGGGCGGTCAGCAGAACCAGGACTGCGGGGAGGAGGCAGGGCACCCGGGCTCAATACATTCACGCCGCTCGTGGTCGAGCGTTTCCTGGACGAGTTGGAAGCCGACCGGGTCGGCCGGGGTCACCAGGTCAACATATTCCGCGTCCTGAAGACGATCCTGCGCGACGCCTATGACAAGGGAGCCATAGCGGATGACCCGGTGAAGGGCGTGCAGGAACCGGAGTACGTCCGAGAGAAGGTGGTCATTCCGACCCTCGCGTACGTGAAACGGGCCCAGGGCCGGATCACGGCCGCGATGCTCCTCGTCGCCGTGAGCCCTCGCATGGTGTGGAGACAGACGTACGCCGCGTTGAGCGACAGCTGGTGCGACGGCGGCGATCTCGCGAGCCGTGAGCCCGCGTACGAGGTGCCGGGCGATGCGCCGCTCGGCGGAGTGAGCAGTGCAGTCGGGGCAGGCGAGGTCGTGGTCGTCCTTCTCGTCGGTGGAGCCATTACTGGGCGACCGGCCGCAGGCGAACGGGAAGGGTCACGTGCCCGTTGCTGATCAAGGTCGGCAGAGGCTGCAGTTCCCCGGCGGGTGAAGCGAGTCGGGCGTCGGAAAGCGCGCGAACAGCTGACGCAGGGCGGCGGCGACTTCGAGGCGGGCGAGGGGGCGCCGAGGCAGAA
This sequence comes from Streptomyces sp. NPDC006510, assembly GCF_040611955.1. Taxonomy (NCBI): domain Bacteria; kingdom Bacillati; phylum Actinomycetota; class Actinomycetes; order Kitasatosporales; family Streptomycetaceae; genus Streptomyces; species Streptomyces sp. NPDC006510. The sequence goes on from NZ_JBEXPH010000050.1 coordinate 35,331, forward strand.
GTGGACGCCGTGCCCGAAAGCCAGGTGATCCTTGGTGGTTCGGGTGGCGTCGAAGAGGTCGGCGTTGTCACCGTGCCGGTCCGGGTGGCGGTTGGCGGCTGCGTAGGGGGCGAGGATCGCCTCCCCGGTCCGGATGGTCTGCCCGCCGGGCAGTGGGATGTCCTCGAGCGCGTAGCGCAGAGGCAGGTGCTTGAGAGCCGGCTCGTGGCGCAGCGTCTTTTCGACGACGTCATTCCAGTCGCACCGGCCGGCGCGGACGTGGGCCAGCTGCTCCCGGTCGGTCAGCAGGGATGTGATCGCCTGGTCGATGACGTTGACGGTCGTCTCGTAGCCGGCACTGATCATCAGCACGAGGGTGCCGCGCAATTCGGCGTCGCTGACGGCACTGCCGTCGCCCTCCTCGTCGCGGGTGGCGATCAGGAGGGAGGTCATGTCGTCACCGGGCGATGCCGACACGAGCTCGCTGCGTGTCTTGGCGGTGAGCACCTGGTGGAGGCGTTCGTCCAACTCCTCGTGCGAGATGTGCCCTTCGGCGTACGCCTCCTGCAGGTCTGCATGGCCGTGTCGCGGTCGTCTTCGCCGATCAGCGACGGCGGGTCTGCCGACAGAGAGGTCACCGTCTCACTGCAGTGCCGTGCCGACGATGCGAACACGCCAAGGTCCGTAGTGAGCAAGGCAATTGATGGGGGGCGATTGCTCATCATGGCCTTGATCGCTCAACCCGGCGAACCTATGCGGTCAAAGTACTACTCGGTTCTGTCGTCAAATGTCACGCCCGTGCCAGCGGACAGCGTGGCGACCTGACACTTCACTCACCGCCCCGGCAGGCTGGCGGCCTGCTCATGCGATCATACGGGGCGGCTCTCGATGGACCGGTGCACAGTCAACTGATCAGACGGTCGAGCGATCGAGCCATCGGGCATCGAGCAATCGAGCGAGAACGGGAGTGCGGTGTGAGCGGGGCTGGGGGGCAGGACGGGGCGTCCGTGTCCGACGAGGGGTGGGAGCGGTTCCTCCGTGAATCGGTGACGGGTGCGGCCGGGGCCCCCGTGGAGCCGTCGGCGCGCGCCCGTGAGGTGGAGCGGCGGCTGCGGGAGCGCTCCGGGCAGCCGGAAGGCTGGCGTACGTACTCACCGCGCCGGCCCCGGCGCAGGACAGGCTGGTACGTGACCGGGCTGGTGGCGGTCGTGGCCCTCCTGGTCGTGGGGCTCTTCCCGCAGCAGGTCGTCGGCTGGTTCGGTGGCAACGACGGCGGGCAGGACGGGGCGCCGCTGGCTGCCGAGTCGGAAAGCCCGCGGGAAGCTCCGGGCGCCGAGCGGGATCTGCCCCCTACCCTCGCCGAACCCTTCCGGGGTTCGCCCGCCGCCCGCTGGGCCGACGGAGCGGCAGGGATCACGGTGCCACCGGCCAAGGCGACCGGCTGGATGGACGCAGCCCAGGTCGAGCGGGCACTGCGGCAGAGCCGGGACTTCCTGGTCGCCGCAGGGCTCAACTCCCGCGTGCTGCGCGGCGAGCGGCCCACGAAGACGATCGCGCTGCTGAACCCGTACCAGAAGGACATCCAGGAGTATCTCCGTACCGCCCTGTCGTCGACGGCGCCCACTGACAAGACCGACCCGCTGCTGTTGTTCAGCCGCTTCAGGCCGGAGCAGTCCCGGCTGGTCGGTGACGTGGTCAAGACACGCGGTCGGCTCACGTACCGGGAGGGGAAACAGGGGGCGGTCGAGGTGACGGCGGACGTCACCTTCGTGTACCCGGTCACCCCGGCGGGCGACGGCGGGCGGGACGCCGAGGTCGTCCGTACGATCGTGCGGCGCCAGGTGGTGATGAGCTGGGACGACCCGGCCAAGGTCATCACCGAACCGGGCACGATGTCCCTCATCTCGTACGCGCTCGACATGACCAACGGCGGCTGCTCCGCCCCGACTAGCTACTTCGTGCCACCTTTCGGCGCGGCCGACGAGCAGCCCGCCGGCGAGGCCCACCAGGTCGATCCGTACGACCGCAGCAAGCCGATCGACACGAGCAACGGCACGACAACCGCGGGCAACAGCTGCGCGACCGCCACCCGCTCCTAGTACTCCAGTCGTGCTTCTTCATTTGTCCTGGTCACCGGGCCCTTTTGGAGTCTATCGAGCTGACACTCCGTCAGGAGGGTGGTGGTTCGTGACTCACCCGATCGGGGTCGGTGCGGCGCTGGTAGTGGCAGTGGCGGGCGACGGCCTGGTGGCGTCGGCGGCAGTGGGACCAGTGGAGCCGGCGCACCGGCCACCCTCACCAGCTCGGAGACGGTGGCTTGCGCCGGGGCGAAGGCGAGGTAGTAGGCGACCTCCTCGGGACGCGCCAGGCTGCGGCGGGCCAGCACCCAGCGGTTGTGGGTGGGATCCGCGCCGTCGATGGTGGACAGCTTGGCTGCTGCCCAGTCGTAGACCCGCGGCCCCTTCGCGCCATCCCCGCAGGAGATCCGCTCCCAGGCATCGGCCGGGGCGCCGGTCAGGACGTGCCCGTTGGCCGAGCATCCGGCTCTCCACACGATCCGATGGATCAGGCGAGGTATTCACTGACCTGTCCGACGAAGGCCACATCGTCGTGGCTGGTCCGGCGGAAGCGGGCCCCGCGTTGATCGACCTCGTCGATGTTGTAAGGCGTGCTGATCTGCGCTCCGCGGAAGCGGTAGCGTTCGACCTTCATCTTTGCCGGGTTGTAAAGGGCGATCCCGCCCTCTGCGATGCTGTCCGCTGCGAAATATCGGCGCCGCATCTGTTTCCAGGTCATGCGGGGGTGCTTGCGGCGAATCCAGAGATTCATCCTCCGCCACGCGTCCAGCCGAGGTACGAGAACGTCTTCTTCGAGACGCCGTAGCGGAAATAGGCCGCCCAGCCCCGAAGGACCGGGTTGACCGCCCGCAGCACCTCCTCCAACGAGAGCGAGGTCATGCCGCGCCCCGTCAACTTCTTGATCTTGTGCATCACCGAATCCAAAGCCTGCTTGGAAGGAATGGTGAGCACAACACGACGACCGCCGCCCCAGAGCCTGCGCTGGATGTGGAAGCCCAGGAAGACGAACCCGTCGTCGATGTGTGTGATGTGGGTCTTTTCGTCCGAAAGAGTCATCCTCGGCCTTCTGGCCAGCAGCCCACCGATCTCCGCCTTCAGTGCTTCAGCCTCTTCCCTCGTGCCGTGCACAAGCACCACGAAGTCATCGGCATAACGCACCAGCCGGAAGTTCGGCAGCCCCTTTCGACGCCGATTCTGCCGATGCCAGGCCGGGGTCATCTCAGTGCCCCAGACCCGCGAGAAATACCGGTCCAGGACGGAGAGACAGACGTTGGCCAACAGCGGTGAGGCGACTCCTCGCACCGTCGACCGGCCCAGGCCCAACTCGCAAGCGCAGCAACCCGGCCCGGCAGTGCGTCAGCGGGCCAGGCCTTCCCATTCGATCGGGTGATGTGACCGAATGGGAAGGGTTACTGCCTGGACGGCTGTAAATGATCAGCAGGACTTCAGCTGCCAGTTACCTCTCCAGCTCCAGGGAGTCCCGTGCGTACACCCCTTCTGTCTGCGGTCTTCGCTTCGGCGATCTCTGTCAGCCTTGCCGCACCACCGGCCTACGCCGCCTCCGGGATGACGGCCTCAGACGTCGGCGGGTTCGTCACCGACGGAGACCACGTCCACGTGTCCAGCACTCCGCCCGCAACAGCTATCAGCACATGGATGGTGGCTGGACCCGCTCGGCAAGCACAAGAACGTGAAGGCAAAGGTCACCATCTGGCTTCAGATCAAGCATGGACACACCTGGAAGACTGTCGCAGAGGGGTCCAAGAACGTGAAGGCCGGTGGCAAAGGCGCCAGCTCCCGCCGCGCCAACGCCCGCAAGACATGCGAGAACCGGAACAAGACCCAGTGGCGCAGCGTCATCGATGTCGACCTGATCGGCATCGCGGACTCCCCTGAGAAGGCGGTCACCAAGACCGTCACCCTGTCGTGCGGAGCGTAGAAGTAGAAGGAGTGCAGCGACATGGACGTGAGCGATCCGACCCTCATCATGGGCCTGCACGGGGTCTTCCACCGGCACCCGTGGATCGCTCGCGTCCTTGCCGAGAACGACCTGGAGGACGAGGACGTGTTCAGTCTCGCCGTGGCCAGGGCGGAAGCCTACGGCTGGAGCAGCACTCACCTGGGCCGCGGTCCGCTGGACGGCTGCCGATGGGGACACAACGACGCCGGTGAAGACTGGACCGAAGACGACCGTGTCCGCCAACTGGCCTGGCTCCAGGTCGCCGTGGAGGAACAGCTGCACGGCCAACGGCTGCCCCTTCTGCCGGTGGCCACCGTCCTCAGCGATGTACTGCATCACATGGGCACGTACACGCTCACCGGCTTGCACACGGTCGTGCCCCTGCAGCTGTCCACGGACGACGGTCTCGTCTACTTGTCGCAGGCCGCGGACTGGGTGGCCACTGCGGGGCCGGGACCGGCGGCTGACTGTGTCATCACCATCGCGGCCCGGGAATCCGCCGGTCTGTCGAACCGAGCGCAAGACGTGAACGTGCTGATTCTCGAACGCTCCTATGGTCGCCTGGCCATCCATCCCGGCAGACCCTCTGCACCCACAGGGGGGCTGGCTCCCTCCCTCGTAGGTGAGGTACAGACCGAGGGAATGCAGAACGTGGCGTCGATCCATTGCTCCTTGCCGGCCTGGTCGCTCGACAGCGCAATCTGGGCGGCCGAGGTCACAGCCACCGCAGTACGCGATGTCGGCGTGACAGAACCAGTGCTCCTGACCATCTCCCAGAATGGCGATGACCCCGCACGGAACGTGTGAGTGGGCTATCGGTCCTCGGGACCGGAACCGGTGACGGGCGAGTACACGACCGCGCGCGGCACGCCCGTCGTATTTGCTGAGGACACTACGCAGGCGACGTGGCAGCCTTGTCCGGCGGTATGGTGCGGCGCCGAGAGCCGCTCGTCACACCATGCCCGCTGTACGAACGGCCGAGGGTGGCAAGGAGTAGAACTGCCCGGCCTCACCGACGCTGTCACGAACCGCTGCGATGCCGGCCAGCGGCACGAACTGGGTCAGCGGTCGCCCGGGCCTCGTCCGAGATCCTGTCGATGCTGTCTTGCCGCCCGGCAACTCCCACATGCCCCGGGTCAACCGGCCGAGCAGGACCCGGCCGGCCCCGTCGGTGACGACCGCGAGCGCACCGGTCAGTGCATGGCCGGTGGGACTGTGTTCAGCGAGCAGCGCCCGCTCGGTGTCAGCCAGCGGCCGGAAGCCCTTCCCGCCGGCATAGTGCTCGTGCTGCCAGGGCACGCCGGCTCGCGGCCACCGTCGTCCCGGACATCAACACGATGCTGCCGGTCACTCGGGCCCCCAGCCCCAGGTGTCGAAGTACGCGGCCACGCCGGTACGACGCGCCTCCTCCACAGCACACAGGCGGGCGAAGTCGCCGGGTGGCATCAGCCCTTTCCACCCGGTCAGCGGCAGGACGCGGACCTCGTCGTGCTCCTCCGGGTCGAGGGTGATGCCACGGATCTGCGCGGCAGTGAGCCGGCCGCCGTCGAAGACACAGCCGATCGTGCTGTAGGGCCATCCGCCGCCGAGCGGGCTGTATACCGTGGCCAGGAGCCGGGACGGCCCGGCGGGCGTGATCCCGGTCTCCTCCCTGCACTCCCGCACGGCCGTCTGCCAGGGAGCCTCGCCGGGGTCCGTCGTGCCGCCCACCAGCTGCCACGGGTACGCGGGAGAGTAGACGGAGTGAACCTGGAGCGGCTGGTCGTCCTCGTCGGTGAAGTAGAGACATGCCCACATGGTTGCCTTGGGGACTGTTTCGGCATAATGCGTCGGCGACGACTTGGAGGCCTCGCTGCTCGGCCGTCTGCTCGGGACGGTCGTCTGCGCAGCGGTGTCCGTCATCCGCATCAGTGCCGGACTGCCCGCGAACCCCGGCTCGCGGTAGAGCGGTGCTGCTTCCTCGCGGGCGTGGAGCTCGAGCAGCGTGACCTGTTCGGTGCGCAGCCGGGCGAGGGTCCGCCGGCCGCGCTCGGCCAGCTCGGGATCACCATGCGCGACGCCGAAGGCAACTCCGCTCACCGCATCGAGGGCCGTATCGATGACAAGGTGTGCTTTCTCGGCATCGGTGAGGTGCCGCCCGTACCCGGTCAGGAACGCCTGGCACAGGTCCGGGCGACCGGCCCAGGCGTCGGACAGGCGCACCAGGTCCCGGATGGCGGGGCCGGGCTCGCTTCTCTCAAGGTCGATCACCGCCAAGGAATCATCGGCGTCGTCGGAGCGCAGAATGTTGCGGAGCTGGAAGTCCCCGTGAGTCTCGACCCACTCCAGCGCCGGCAGGGTCTCGGCCTGCCGGAGGAGTTCGCGGACGAACTCCTCATCACCGGGGGCAAGATGCGGCCGTGCAGCCGCTAGGTGCCGTTCGGCCTTCTGGACGGCCAGGCCGCTGCCGACGGGAGCGGCCCGCGCGGGAGCGGCTTGGTGAATGCGGCGCGCCAGCGCGCCGATCCGGCGGAAGACATCGCACTCCTGCCTGCGGGAGAGGACAGCACCGTGCAGCGCCCGACCCCGTACCGCTGTGAGGACCACCGTCCTCAGCTGCTCGTCGCAGGCCACCAGCCGGGGCGCTGCCGCGCCCAGCGGCAGGGCCCACGTCCGGTACGCCCGCACTTCCCGGGCGTGGAACTTCTCGGACTGGTGGATCTTCACGTACCAGGTGCCGCCCCCGGCGCCTCGGACCCGCCACACACGGCTGCCTTCGCGTACCCAGGAGACGTCCTCCCACTCGGCAAGCTGCCCAACCGCGCTCTGTGCGAACTCCACGATGGCGGCGTCGGGACGGCCGGCGGTCGCCGGACTGTCCATCTCCGGCACGAGACGCAGACGGTCAGCTCCGGCGTCGTAAGCGATCGCATCTCCGGGCAACTGAAAATGGACCGCGAGCCGTGCACCGGCCGCGTAGGCGTCCAGCCCGGCACGGCAGTACGCCACCATTCCCTCAGGCAGAGCGCCGAGGCGCACCCACTCCATGGCATCACAGACATCCGGCTCGGCAATCCGCGGTTCCCCCCGCCACCGCGTGACTTCGAAGAAGAAACCGGTACGGGCGGATCCGGCCGGTGCACGGTGATGCACGGTGACGGCCGCCCGCACATCCGCCGGGTCGATGACGACACCGGTCTCCTCCCAGGCCTCCCGCACCAGAGCCGCGACGACGTCCTCGTGCGGGCCGTCCAGGTGCCCGGAAACGAGGTGCCACAGGCCAGAGGCGTAGACGGAACCGGCCCGGCGGGAGAGCAGCACCTCCGGCCCGTCGTTACCATCACGGCGCAGGATCAGGTGGACATCCAACGGCTCGGTGTGCCGCCCCGCGCTCACACCGCACCACCGCGGCGGGCGAGCAGCACGGTGAACACGGCGTCCTCGACGAGCCCTTCGCCGTGTACGTACTCCTCCAGGAGTGCGTGCGCTTCCCGTTCGAACCGGGCATGCCGGCCGGCCTGCTCGGGTGGAGTGTCGGGTTCATCGAACGAGGCGGGGTGGGCGAAGCTGGTGCTGCGCAGGCAGCCGACGACCTGGTCGGGTGTCCATGTGCGGCGGACAGGGAAGCGGTACTCGGTGACCTTGCTGAAAGCGGACTCGGCGAGGTCGTCCTCGTAGTGGCTGCTCGGTTCGGTGTATGTCCCGGTCGTGCCGGCCCGCCGCCCGTCACCGAGGTAGGACTGGATCAGCGCCTTCAGGGCTGCGATCCAGTGCGCCCCGTACGTCCAGAGGCTTCCGTCACCCATGACCGCCACCGCGGCCGTGGGGCCAGTGACCCGGTCGACCGTCCTCAAGACGGCGGGGCGGTCCAGCCAGTGGAAGGCACGGGCACAGGTGACCAGATCAGCTTTGTATCCGTCGACCGGCGCGGAGGACGCCTCCGCGGGGACAGCGTGGAAGGCCACCGCCGCTTGTCCGTGCAGTGGCCGGAGCTGCTCGGCGGCAGTGCGGAGCATGTCGCTGTCCCGGTCGACGAGGTCGAGGCGGGTGACCCTGGGAACGGCGGGCAGTAGGGCGGCCGGGACCTGGCCGGTGCCCGAACCGAGATCCAGCAGGGTCGGCCGGTCGAAGCCGTCCAGGGTTTCGCGGTCCAGGAGAGACAGCGCATCCCGCAGGCGTGGATGGGTCAACACCCCATCTTCTTGCAGGCGTTCGACCAGCGCCAGACGCGCCGATGCCACGTCGGTGAGGCCCTCGGTCACCGAGTCGGCCGTGCCGGATTCGGCATTCACCGCAGTTCACCCGCCACCGGTGGCAGGCACTGGGGGTGCCCAGCCGAGCTCGGTGTACGCGGTGCCGGTGAGGATTCCCACGATCGGGGCACGGGTGTAGCCGACCATCGGGTCCGGCAGACCGTCCAGCGGCCACCACTGCCAGGCCGTTCACTTGTCGGGCTCGCGGACCTCCGGCTCTCCGGACCACTGAATCGCCCGGAAGAACAGCTGAATCCGGGGTTCGGCGTTCTCGTGATCGTCGAGCAGGTGCACGGTGTGCACCAGGGTGAGGTCTGCGGGCTCGATGACGACCCCGGCTTCCTCATACGCCTCTCTGGCCAGGCACGCGCGAACGCTCTCCCTCTCCACATGACCGGCCATTCTCTGGGCTCCTCAGGGTTTTCGGTTCAGGCGCTCTCAGGAGGGGCTCGTGAATGTACTGGAGAACTGGAGTGTGGACTTTTATGACTTCACCGTCCCACCCCCACCCACCGACGATCCGACATTCTGAGGTTCGGCGATCTGCTCGCCAGAGCGGCCCGCAACGGCGCACGCCACGGAACTCCTGTGATCATCTCTCCGTCAGGCCGGCCGGACCCACGCATCAACCTGTTCTTCCGTACGGGGCGAATGGCGGCACACGAAGCAAGCACCTGGCGTCGGTATCCGTACGCGCTGATCGTGTGGCTGGACTTCCTGGATGCCATCAGCAGTTCGTGGGACTGCGCGAGCGTACGCGATGTCGAAGCGTTCAAGGACTGGCGAATCACGGACCTGCGCAATGATGAACGAATCCGGCCGACTTCGTTCGATACGGATCGCGCCGCCTTGAACTCCTTCTATATCTGGGCGAGTTCGCGCTACGGAGTGTTCAACCCGGTGCCGACCGTCCAGGCGGACGACTCGGACGAAGCTCGCTGGAGGCCAGGGCCGAACTACGCGCAGCAGCGCCGGGATCCGCTGCGGCCGGCAGGCTCGAGGCGGCGCCAGGTGAAGTGGCTGTTGCGGGCTGCACTGGAGCAGTGGCGGAACATCGGTCTGCGCGGATTCGACTTCAATGGTCTTGCTCAGGACAGCCTCGAACATGCAGGAAACGTCACTCGTCTTCCGGCTCCGCGAAGATCAACAAAACGGCGATGACGGATCCTTTAAGCATCCACTTCCAGGCGATGTCGTCAGGGCCGACGCGTGTGAAGTGACCGGCGGTGCGGTCTGCCGCACGGGAAGAGTGCGGCAGATGTCGCAGCTGCTCTGCCACCCCTCAGGTCGTCCAGCGCATGGCCGAGGACAACACCGCGTTGAGGGATGCCCTGGCGAAGACCAAGGACGAACGGTCCCCAGACCCCGAGCGCGACGCCAAGCTCGACCGAGTCGAGCACGTCCTTGAGTGCTTCCCTGACCGAATTTTCGCGTTCGACGAGTTCGGCCCGCTTGGGATCCGGCCCACCGGGGGCTAGGCCGTCTCTTTCGGATCATCGACCGGCATACTGGGCGCCATCCAAAATACGGCCGGAAGCAGATAGCATGAAATCCGACATACTTCGCATCAGTGTAAGCCTTGCAGCTGCCACCGTGACGGCAATCGCCCCGTCCTCTTGCGGGGCAGGCAAACCCGTCGTCACTCCAGAGGCCGTAACTCATTCCGAATTGGTCGGCCGATGGGACGGGGAGCGGAAATGCGGATCGCCGACAGTTCGACTACGTGACGATTACACTTTTTCCAGCAAAGACTTTCCAGTCGAGTGGGACGGCCCCGTGCCGGACGCGCAGGTGACACGTCGTTCATCCGACGGGAAATGGCATGGGGTCAACAAAGACCCTGGCCTGTCACCCTATCTGGTACTTAGTTTCAAGAATCACAACGACATCCAGATTCTGCATTTCTTTCTGGAGCATGGAGAGCTGCAGATGGATGGGACTGTCCACGCGGACGGGGGGGACCCCTATCCTTACCCATGTCACTACAAACGCACTTCTGTCGACCCTGAGGCCTAGGACACTTCTTTCGGATCATCTCGCTGACCAGATGAATATGGAGGCGAGGTGGAGTCCGGCGAGGTAGATGGTGGCGGTCTTGTCGTAGCGGGTGGCCAGGCCGCGCCACTGCTTGAGTTTATTGATGCAGCGCTCGACCGTGTTGCGTTGTTTGTAGGCGTCGCGGTCGAAGACCGGTGGCTTGCCGCCGCGGCTGCCAAGGCGTTTGCGGTTGGCGGCCTGGTCGGCGGGCTGTGGGATCACGGCCCGGATTCCGCGCCGACGGAGATGGGAACGGATCGCGCGGGACGAGTAGGCCTTGTTGGCCAGGATCATGTCCGGTGTGGTCCTGGGCCGGCCGATGGGCCGGGGCACCCGCGAGCGGGCCATGACCTCGGTGAACGCTGGTGCGTCGCCGGCCTGGCCGGGCGTGATGGTGAACGCCAGTGGGCGGCAGCGGCTGTTCGCGGCAAGGTGGATCTTGGTGGTCGGCCCGCCGCGGGACCGGCCGAGGGCATGGTCGTCCGGCTCGCCGGCCGGGGTCCCTTTTGACGGGGCCCGGCGGCGTGCTGGTGAGCGCGGACGACGGTGGGGTCGACCGCAACGACCCAGTCGAGATCGCCTTCGGTATCGGCCCGGGCGAGCAGAGCGGTGAAGACCTTCTCCCAGGTGCCGTCGGCGGCCCACTTCCGCAGTCGGTTGTGGGCACCTTTCCATGACCCGAAGTGCTCGGGCAGGTCCATCCATGGCGTCCCCTTGCGGTACTTGAACGCGATCGCGTCGATTACCTGCCGGTGATCACGCCAGCGTCCACCCTGCTTCGGCGTCCGGTCCGGCAGCAACGGCTCGATGCGTGCCCACTGGGCGTCAGTCAACGACACACCAGACCAACGATCAGAAAGGAATCGGCCCAGGGCTGGGCCGCCTCCGGTCATCCCGAGCGGCACCCCGCGACCCACCACCGCACCCACGGCGTGAGGTACTTCCACCGGGCTGCTACTCGATCGGCGACGACACCTTGTGGGGCGTCAACCGGCGCAGGAAGGGTGCCGCGAACACCCTGGCCGCGCTGAAGCCGATCCGCGCCGCCAGTCCCGACGGTGCCCCGATCTACGTGATCATGGACAACCTGTCCGCCCACAAGGGCGAGAAGATCCGTCGCTGGGCGAAGAAGAATCGGGTCGAGCTGTGATTCACCCCGACGTACGCGTCCTGGGCCAACCCGATCGAGGCCCACTTCGGGCCTCTGCGACAGTTCACCATCGCCAACTCGAACCACCCCAACCACCCCGGAGCAGCCCGGGCCCTGCACGCCTACCTGCGCCGGCGCAACGCCAACGCCCGCCACCGGGACGTCCTGACCGCCGAGCGCCGCGAACGAGCTCGTATCCGCTGCGAGAAGGGCATCCGCTGGGGCGGACGCCCCTTCGCTACCGCAGCCTGACCAACACCAGAGCCAAGCTCAACCGACCTGGTCCAGCCATGTGCGGTAGCGGCTTCCGAAAGGTTCCGCACCGTCGCGCAGCGCGGCTGACAGCCACTCGGCGGCACTCTGCGCGCGCGTGATGATGTCTTGCGGATAGCCGTACTGCCTCTGATGACTGGCGAACTCATCCTCGTCGTCCACAAAGACGGATCCGTCTTGCCGTATCCGGCAGACATCCAGATCCAGGTCAACCGTGGTCACTTCCCCCTTATGCGGCCAATCGGAGGGAGTGGTTACGTCGCAGTAGACGTCCAGGTGGGCTGGAGCTGCCTGGAACAGGGCCGTCCACCAGGCGCCGCGAGGAAAGAGCATGACTCGTCGCTCTTCGGTTGCGTAGGCATCGCCCTCCCCGCCCTTGCTGTAGATCGTCCCGATCGGAGCACCGAGCCAGACCCCGAACTCATCCTCGCCCAACCACACCATCGAGTGGTGCCGGTGCAGGCTGCCATCGAACTTACGGACCACGACCCGGACCTCGGCTTCTCCCATGGGCGGGAGGCTACTGGCGGCCGGGAAAAATCGGTGAACCTTCTCGGTCACAGCACACAAGTGAACGCCGAATGAGGGGCTCCTAATACTCCAGTACGGTTTCGTGATCTATCCCGTGGGTTCATCGGCGGATCGTCGTCGGTAGTGGCTGCGACGGGCTGTGGCCTGGTGCTTTCGGCGC